>CANQME010000060.1 GCA_947624815.1 uncultured Lachnospiraceae bacterium
GTCAGCGCGAAATTCGTCATGGCGCTGCCAAGCTGGGACAGCGACTGGGTACTCCACAGGATCAGAAATGTTTTCAGTTCTTTTATTAAATTTTTCATTTTACCTTGCTCCTTTGATCATGTTAATTGTTATCAAACATCAATCAAGTCGCAAAGTCTGAGGACTGATGCCTGCGGTCAGGCATTTTCCTCTCCACGCATCGTCCTCAAACCCTGCGCGGAGCGGATGCATTGATGAGACGCATTCGGATAAACTCCCTTCTGAGACAATGTTTTCTCAGGATGATATTGGATTCATCAGGACAAATATTGTCCTGATAATCGGCTGCTCATAATATTCCCTTGGTCGACAGGACGCCCGTGATCCGCGGGTCTGTCTGCGTCGCTTCGTCCAGCGCCTTGGCGAACGCCTTGAAGGCCGCCTCGATGATATGATGATCGTTGGAACCGGAGATCTGCTTCAGATGCAGGTTCATCTCCGCCGCGTACGAGACCGCATAGAAGAATTCCCGCACCGTTTCGGTCTCCAGCTCCCCGACCTTCTCCCGGTTCAGATCCAGATCATAGGACAGATAGGGACGCCCGCTCAGATCCAGGGAACAGAGCATCAGAGCGTCGTCCATCGGCAGAATCTTCGTGCCGAAGCGGACGATTCCCTTCTTATCTCCCACCGCCTCGCGGATGGCCCTGCCGAGAACGATGCCGGTATCCTCCACCGTGTGGTGGGTATCCACATGCAGATCTCCATCGGCTCTGACGGTCAGGTCAAAGAGGCCGTGGCGGGCGAATCCGTCCAGCATATGGTCGAAGAAGCCGATCCCCGTATGGATCTCGGCCTGTCCGCTTCCGTCCAGGTTCAGGGTCAGGGAAATCTTCGTTTCCTTCGTGTTTCGCTCGATTGTCGCTGTGCGCGCCATGTTAAGTCCCCCTATTCCTTCTTCTCGTTCTGTATAATCCTGCCGCAGTCCGGTGCAGTTCAGTCCTTCGTCCCATCCTCGAACCGCACCCGGATCGAGTTGGCGTGAGCCGTCAGATGCTCCGCCTCTGCGAAGGCGATAATATCCCGGCTCACCGGCTCAAGCGCCTCCCGCGAGTAATAGATCACGCTGGATTTCTTGATGAAATCGTCCACGCCCAGCGGCGAGAAGAACTTGGCCGTTCCGTTGGTCGGCAGCACATGGTTCGGTCCGGCGAAATAGTCTCCCAGCGGCTCCGAGCTGTACTCCCCGATAAAGATGGCTCCCGCATTCCGGATCTTCGTCATCACCTCGAACGGATTGGCCGTCACGATCTCCAGATGCTCCGGAGCGATCTCATTCACCGTGGCGACGGCTTCCGCCATATCCCCTGCTACCAGGATATATCCGAAATTCTGAAGCGATTTTTCCAGGATCTCCCTGCGGGAAAGCGTCTGCAGGAACGCGTCCGCCTGGGCGGAAACCTCCTCTGCCAGCTTCCGGCTGGTGGTCACCAGAATCGCGCTGGCCAGCTCGTCATGCTCCGCCTGGGACAGAAGATCCGCCGCCACAAAGCGGGGATTAGCCGTCTCGTCCGCCAGCACCAGGATCTCGCTGGGCCCGGCGATGCTGTCGATGCTTACGTGGCCGTACACCGCCTTCTTCGCCAGCGCCACAAAGATATTGCCCGGCCCCACGATCTTATTGACCCGCGGGATCGACTCCGTACCGAACGCCAGAGCCGCGATAGCCTGGGCGCCTCCCGCCTTATAAACCTCAGTGGCTCCCGCCAGATGGGCCGCGGTCAGCGTCACCGGATCCACCCTGCCGTCCTTTCCCGGCGGCGTCACCATGACGATGCGCTCCACGCCGGCCACCTCCGCCGGAACGATATTCATCAACACCGACGACGGATAGGCCGCCTTGCCTCCGGGTACATAGACGCCCACGCTCTCTAACGCCGTGATCTTCTGACCCAGAAGCGTCCCGTCCGGCTTCGTATCAAACCAGCTGCGGCGCACCTGCATCTGGTGGTAGTCGCGGATATTCTTCATGGCCCGCTGCATCACGTCAAGAAGCGCCGGCTCCACCTGGGCCCGGGCCTCTGCGATCTCTTCCTCCGTGACGCGGATCGTCTCCGCCGTCAGGTCGGCGCCATCGAATTTCTTCGTGTAGGCGAACAGCGCCTCGTCCCGCCTCTCCTTCACGGCGTCCACGATCTCCTGGACCGTCCCCGCGTATTCGCTGTAGTTATTCGGATCGCGTCTGAGCAGATCCGACAGAATGTTCGTTCTCGTATTCTCATCCAGGGTTACGATTCGCATACTTTTCTCTCCTCGCCTGCATTCCGTCTCTGCCTGTCATATGCGGAATGCCTGTAACTGCCGTCTACCGGCGGGAAACCAGCTCCTTCAGATCCCCGATCAGCTTCGTCACCCGCTCATTTTCCCGCTTCATACTGACCTGGTTGACGATCACGCGGGCCGACAGCTCGCAGATCTCCTCCAGTACCACAAGTCCGTTCTCCCGAAGGGTGGAACCGGTCTCCACGATGTCCACGATCACCTCCGAAAGCCCCACCAGAGGCGCCAGCTCGATGGAGCCGTTCAGCTTGATGATCTCTACGGTCTGATGCTTCTTGTTATAAAAATAATCCTTCGCAATATTCGGGTATTTGGTGGCAACCCGGATCAGCTCGTGATGCAAAAGCCGTTCCCTGGCCGACTCCGGTCCGCAGACGCACATCCGGCACCGGCCGAAGCCCAGGTCGATGACCTCATAAAGCTTGCGGCCCTCCTCCAGGATCGTATCCTTGCCGCAGATGCCGATGTCGGCGGCGCCGTACTCCACATAGGTGGGCACATCGTTGGCCTTGGCCAGGAAGAAACGGATGCCCAGTTCTTCATTAGTGAAGATCAGCCTGCGGGAGTCCTTATCCTTCATCTCCTGGCAGGTAATGCCGATCTGCTCCAGAAGATCGAGCGTCTTATAGGCCAGCCTGCCCTTGGTCAGGGCGATCGTCAGATATCTCATGCGCTGTGCGTCTCCTTTATTCCGATTCTTCCGGCAGCTCCGTCCCGATCCGGCGCACGCTGCCGCCGTTCTCCGCCAGGTACAGGATCTGACGGATCCCGTTCTTTCCGGCCCGGCTTCGGCAGGCTTCCGGCTGCGTGTCCCGGGGCCGCTGCATCAGACAGACATTCTCTCCGCGCCCGCGCAGCTCAGCCGCCATCCTTACCGCGTCTTCCCGCGCCTTCGGGTCGTACAGAAGAAGCGTCTGCACCGTCATGACCGGGATTTCCACCTTCTGTCTGGCCAGCGCCAGCATCAGCCGGTCGATCACGATGGCGAAGCCCACCGCGGGAGCGTCCTTGCCGAACTGCTTCAGCAGCCGGTCATAGCGTCCGCCGGTCACCAGGTATTCGCCGGTTCCGTAGGTATAAGCCTTAAAAAGGATCCCTGTATAATAATTATAGTTGCTCAGCATTCCCAGATCGAAGGACACATATTCCGCTACGCCGTAGCTCTCCAGAATATGCTGCACCTCCATGAGGCGTTCCACCGCGCGCCTGGACCGGTCGTTGGTGATCTGCCCCATCAGGCCCGACAGCATCTCGAACCCGCCGAACAGCTCCGGCAGCCGCGCAAACAGCTGCCGCAGGCCGTCTGGCATTTCCTGACGGGCAAGCAGCTCCTCCACGCCGAAATGGTTCTTATTCTCGATCAGCTCCCGAAGCGTCTCCTGGGTCTCTCTGTCCATACCGGCTTCCTCCGCCAGTCCGCGGAAGAAGTCCACCTGTCCCAGCTCCACCTGGAATTCTTTCAGTCCCGCGCTTTTCAGGGCGTCCACCACCATGGCGACCATCTCCGCGTCCGCGTCCGCCGACCCGTCGCCGATCAGCTCCGCTCCGGTCTGGGTATTCTCCTTCAGACGTCCCTGATAGCTGGAATTGTTGATAAATGTCCTCTCCCGGTAGCAAAGCCGCACCGGAGCCGTCTCATCCATGAAATACTTGGCCACGCACCGGGCGATGGCCGGCGTCACGTCCGGCTTAAGCACCAGGGTATTGTTGTCCCGGTCGAAGAATTTGAACATTTCACGGGAGCTGACGCTGCCCCTCTCTTTATTGAAAATATCGAAGAATTCAAAGGTCGGCGTCTCGATATCCTGGTAGCCGTACCGGTGAAACGCCTTGCTGATCCGGCTCTGCACCGCCAGCTTCCTGGCGCATTCTCCGTTGTAGATATCCCTGACGCCCTCCGGTGTATGAAGCAGACTGTTCTCCATGCTTCCTCCCGTGTTGATTCTGACTATTCGTTCTTCCCGCCGCAGCCGCCGGTGCAGCCGTCGAAGCAGTAGGTGCACAGCCTGCATTTGGGAAGCCCGATGGATTCCACCAGATCGTCCAGCCGGTGGTAGCGCAGCGTGGTAAAATTCTGCTGCCTGCGGATGTCCTCCAGCATGGCCTCGTACCGGTCGCTCTCCGGATCCGCATACTCCTTAAGCGTACGTTCCGCGTTCTCGCCTTCCCGGGCCAAGATCACGCGGCGCGCGATCAGGTCCAGATCCGACTTGGAACGGGAGAAATTCAGGAACCTGCAGCCGTATACCAGCGGCGGGCAGGCGGGCCGTACATGGACCTCCTTCGCCCCGCTCTGGTAGAGGAATTCCGTCGTCTCCCGCAGCTGCGTCCCGCGGACGATGGAATCGTCGATCAGCAGAAGCTTCCTGTTCTCGATCAGCGCCTTCACCGGCAGAAGCTTCATTCTCGCGATCAGGTTCCGCTGGTTCTGGCTCACCGGCATGAAGGACCGGGGCCAGGTAGGCGTATATTTGATAAATGGTCTCGTAAACGGGATCTTGGATTCATTGGCGTAGCCGATGGCGTGGGCCGTTCCGGAATCCGGCACGCCGGCCACCATGTCCGGATGCACGTTCCCCGCGGCCATATCCCGCTTCGCCAGCGCGCTTCCGCAGCGGTAGCGCATTTCCTCCACGTTGACTCCCTCGTAGGAGGACGGCGGATAGCCGTAGTAGACCCAGAGGAAGGAACAGATCTGCATCTCCTTCCCCGGAGCCGCCAGCTGCTCGATGCCGTCCGGCGTGATCCGAACGATCTCGCCGGGGCCCAGCTCCCGTTCGTCCGCATATCCCAGATTCAGATAGGCGAAGCTTTCCATGGAGACGCAGTAGGCGTCCTCCTTATGTCCGATGACGAGCGGCGTTCGCCCTACCCGGTCTCTGGCCGCGTAGATGCCGTCCGAACGCAGGATCAAAAGCGTCATGGAACCGTCCACGATCTCCTGCACATAGCGGATCCCGTCCACCAGATCGTCCCTGCGGCAGATCAGCGCCCCGATCAGCTCGGTCACATTGACCTGTCCGTTGGTCATCTCCTGGAAATGGGTATGGCGGTCGTCGTAGAGCTCCCGGATCAGACTGTCGTAATTGTTCACCTTCCCCACTGTGGCGATGGCGAAGCTTCCCAGATGGGACTGGATGATGATGGGCTGCGGCTCGAAATCCGAGATGCACGCGATCCCGTAATACCCGTCCATCTCCTCCACATCGCGCTCGAACTTGGTGCGGAAGGGGGAATTCTCAATGTTATGAATGGCGCGGTGAAAGCCGTCGGCGCCGTATGTGGCCATGCCGCCTCTGCGGGTGCCAAGGTGGGAATGATAATCGACTCCATAGAACAGTTCGTGGGTGCAGCTCCGTCTGGAAGCGACTCCGAATAATCCTCCCATATGCAATGTCTCCTTTTCTGTGTGCCGGATTACGGTGTGTTCTGCTGTACTACATCAAGGGATGATAACATAAAATCACGTCTTCATCAAGTCCAAATTGGCTGTCCCGCGCATCTATCCCGCGTAGGTTTCTGAATGCATTCTCATCTCCCAGGACAGTATAACGCAAATCTCATCTATTTACAAGACGGATATAAAAAGGTATAATCATTACAAAAACGAAAGGATCTGACATTTCATGAAGTCTTCCGCGGAACTGCGCACGCTTCTGCGCTCCATTGACCATAAGGGCTATCCGGCCTATAAGTCCCTGACCGGCAGTTATCAGTTCGGCAGCTATACGCTGACCGTCGACCATGTACAGGGGGATCCGTTTGCATCCCCTTCCAGCCTTCACATCGAGGTCCTGCACCGGGACGCGGGGTTCCCCGCCTCCTACTATGACAGGGACTATGTGCGGATCGCGCTGGAGGATTATCTGACGCGCCGCATGGAGGAACAGTTTGCATCCTATAATTTCAGGGCCAAAGGCTCCGGCAAGAGCGGTCTTCTGGCCATCAGCCGCTGCGGACAGGAGGTTCTGGAACGGACCGCCTGCCAGATCACGCCGCAGAAGCTCATCGTCCGTTTCCATGTGGGCTTTCCCGCCTTCGGACGTACGATCAACGCCGGCGAGCTGGACAAGATCCTCTTCGATTTCCTGCCCCGCTGCGTGGAAAACGGCTGCTTTATGCGCAGGCAGGACGCCAGGCGCCTGAAGGCGGCTATCGATCTGGCGGAGGATCAGGAGGCGATCCGTGAATATCTGCTTCAGAACCGTCTGGCGGCCTTCGTCGCCAACGGCTCCGTCCTGCCCCGCAAAAGCGGCGTGTCCGATCTTCCGATGAGCGGCAGCGTGCCGTTCGTTTCCCCACCGTCCTTGGAGATCGGGATTCCTCTGCCCCACGCCGGGGAGATCCGCGGCATGGCGGTCCGCCGGGGCATCACGCTGATCGTAGGCGGCGGCTACCACGGCAAGTCCACCCTTCTGGAAGCGCTCCAGATGGGCGTCTACAACCATATCGCCGGAGACGGCCGGGAATATGTGATCACCGACGATACCGCCGTCAAGCTGCGCGCCGAGGACGGCCGCAGCATCCGCCGGACGGACATCTCCATGTTCATCCGCGATCTTCCGAATAAGAAGGACACCTCCTGCTTCTCCACGGAAGACGCCAGCGGAAGCACCTCCCAGGCCGCCGCCGTGATCGAGGGCGTCGAGGCCGGAACGAGGCTGTTTCTGATCGACGAGGATACCTCCGCGACGAATTTTATGGTACGGGACGAATTCATGCAGCAGGTGGTCAGCCGCAGCCAGGAGCCGATCACGCCGTTTCTGGAGCGGGCCGTGGATCTGTATGAGAAGGCCGGCGTCTCCACGATACTGGTGGCCGGAAGCTCCGGCGCCTTCTTCTATATCGCGGACACGATCCTGCAGATGGACTGCTATAAGCCGGTGGACATCACCGAACGGGTGAAGGCCATGTGCAGCGAACATACCGCCCCGCGGACGCAGGCGCCGGATTTCGCCGTTCCGGATTACCGCCGGATCCTGCCCGCAGGCAGCGCTCGTGGCGGCGCTGCGCCTGCGGATACTTCCAGAGACCAGGAAATTACCGCGGGTCGTACGAACGGGCGGAAATATGCTGCAGGACGTCCAAGCGGTCAAGAATATGCCGCAGAACGTCAGACCGGGCGGGAGGAATACAGCCGTGGCCGCGGCGGTCGCGGCGAGCGGGCGAAGATCAAGACCTTCGGTATGGACTCCTTCTCCATCGACCACGAGACTGTGGATATGCGCTATGTGGAGCAGCTGGCGGACGCGGAGCAGATGACCGCTCTGGCCTATCTGCTGCGGTACGCGCTCGAGCAGGAGCTGGACGGCCGAAAGACCGTTCGCCAGACAGTGGAGAAGGTCTACGATACGCTCATGAAGAAGGGCTGGGAGCCGTTTTGCTCCTCCTACGTGCCCTGCGGTCTGGCCAGGCCCCGGATCCAGGAGGTATACGCCTGCCTGAACCGGTTCCGCGGATAACGCTCTGCAGGCCGGCTTCTCCGCCGCATTCAGGAATCCCATACAGAAATCGTTCAGGCCGGGATGGTTCGCTTACGCGTCCGTCCCGGCCCGTTCTTTACCATTCTTTCTTAAGCTCCTCTTCCTTCACGCCGTAACTGCGCAGGAATTCCCACAGATCCTCGTCCGTGCGGATAAACATCAGTTCATCAAACTTACCGGTGGCCACGTCCTTAAAGCCCGCCACCTTTTCCCCATTGCAGATGCTTGCCCTGATCACCGGAACCTTGCCGGTCCTGTCATAATCGGCGGTCGGTCTGGAATGTCTCCGAAACATACGATTCTCCCCTTTTTTTCTGAATCTCTAATAGGTCAGCGCCTTCGCCTTCCACAGAAAATCCATGATCATCGGCACCTGCTTCTCCCAGTCGGCCTCGCAATGGCCGCCGCCCGTCTGGCAGTAGATCTGAGTCGCCGCCCCCTGGGCGGTGAGACGCGCGGCCACGGATCGGTTCCGCCGGGACGTGTAGCTTGTGCGGTCCTCATGGGTATGATCCGAGACGCCCTTCGCTTCCATCGTACCCCAGGAAAGCCATACCCTGGTATCCGCATCCACCGGGTAATCCTTCAGGTCCCGATACACCCTGGGCATACAGAACGCGATCGCGCTGGACACACAGGCCGCCTTGGAAAAACACCGGTTGTACCGCAGCACACCGTACAGGGCCATCAGTCCGCCCATGCTGGAACCGCCGATGCCGGTGCAGGCCCGATCCGCGTACGTCCGGTACTCCCAGTCGATCATCGGCTTCACCTGATCCGTGATCCAGCGGATCGTGGCGTCGCCGATGCATTCAAAATTACTGCAGAAGCCCCAGCTCATACGGTACGGACAGTATTCGTTCAGACGCTGCTGCCCTTCGTGGCTGCATTCCATTCCTACAACGATCATGGGCTTGTCCCACCGGTCCAGGAATCCTTTCAGTCCCCAGCATTTGCCGAAGGTGGCATCGCTGTCATAGAACAGATTATGGCCGTCGAAGAAATACATGACCGGATACCGCTCGTCCGTTCTGTCATAATCATCCGGAAGATAGATATGGAGCATCCGGTTCTGTCCGGCGGGCGGATAATAGCATTCTCGCTTGATCACCACTGAAATCGATCTCCTTTCCCGCAACCGATCCAAAGAGCTGCCCGTTACTTCTGCAGGAAATAGTCGATCGTACGCAGCGCGTTCTCCCGGTTCGGCGGAGCCGCGAACGCACAGAGAATGATCCGGTCCGCTCCCGTCGTGACATACTGCCCGACCGCCGCACTGTCCGTTATATCGATCCCATACTCCAGCTCGCTGCCTACCGCCGTGACGCTTCCGTCCATATCCGTCTCCACCGTATGTCCCGTCACCAGACGGTCGCTGACGCTTTGGTAGGTCTCCGCAGGAAGGAACTCCTTCATATCGGCCAGAAGCCCCATGTTCGCCTGTCTCTGGAATTCCTCATAGGAGCAGACGATCAGATCCAGCTGGCCGGCTCCCGCGATCGTCATATACGCCATATTCATCTGATAGTCGGACGTATCGTAATAGCTGACCCCCACATAGTCCTTCTTCCGCTCGATGCCGAGATATTCCTTGATGGAATCCCCCATTTCTTCCGTCTCGCTTACGAACGCGTCGCTCAGACAGACGACGGACAGAACGTCCTTGGACGGGTTAATGATCGACGTATAGACCATGTAGATGATAAATACAGCCGCCGCGATCAGTCCAGCCACGCCGTACATGTAGTAGTCCTTGAAATAGGCGATCTTCTGCTTAAACGGCATGCTCTTCAGCTCGTCCTTCGTCACCGTGTCCTTCGTCCGGCTGTAGATCGACGCGTCGTCGCTTAAAGTCGTCTTCCTGTGTTCAACATCCATCTATATGGAACACCCCTTTCTGTCCGGAATGCAGACATAATCCGCAATTCCTGGCAGATATTATAGTCTTTTTCCACATCGCCCGCAATCGATTTTATTGAAAATTTAGAAAATTTAGAAAGGTATCCCGTTCCTTCATCACCTCATCCGGCAGATTACGCCTCGTCGATCGCCTTGCCGATGTCATGCCGCATGTACTTGTTGGCAAATGTGATCCACTCAGTCGCCGCGTAGGCGTTCTTCCTTGCGTCCTTCAGCGTATCCCCAAGGGCCGTCACGCCCAGCACTCTTCCGCCGTTTGTGACGGTCGCACCGTCCGCATTGAACTTGCTTCCCGCGTGGAACACGTAATAGCCGTCTTTCCCGTCAAACGCGTCCAGACCGGAGATCACAAACCCTTTCTCATAATGCTCCGGATAGCCGTCGCTGGCCAGCACCACGCAGACCGCCGCGTTGTCGTCGAACTGCAGGTCGACCTGATCCAGCGTCCCGTCGATGCAGGCGTTAAACACGTCCACGATATCGTTCTTCATCCGCGGCAGCACCACCTGGGTCTCCGGATCGCCGAACCGGGCGTTGTATTCCAGTACCTTCGGCCCGTCCTCCGTCAGCATCAGTCCGAAGAAGATCACGCCCTTAAACTCGCGGCCTTCCGCCCGCATGGCGTCCACCGTCGGCTGATAGATATGCTCGCGGCAGTAGGCGTCGATCTCCGCCGTATAGAACGGGCTCGGGGAAAATGTCCCCATACCGCCGGTATTTAAGCCCTGGTCGCCGTCCTTCGCCCGCTTATGGTCCTGCGCCGAGGTCATGACCCGGATCGTCTTCCCGTCCACGAAGGACAGCACCGACACCTCCCGGCCGGTCATGAACTGCTCCACCACGATCCTATCGCCTGCGGAGCCGAACTGCTTATCCAACATCAGCGTTTTGACGCCTTCCTTCGCCTCCTCGCGGGTATTGCAGATCAGGACGCCCTTGCCCAGGGCAAGTCCGTCGGCCTTTAAAACGATCGGGACGGGTGCCGTCTCCAGATAGGCGAGAGCCGCCTGCGGCGTATCGAAGGTTTCATAAGCCGCCGTGGGAATTCCGTATTTCTTCATCAGATCCTTGGAAAATGCCTTCGAGCCTTCCAGGATCGCCGCGTTTTTCCTCGGTCCGAAGGCCCGGATGCCTGCTGCCTCGAACGCGTCCACCGCGCCCGCAGCCAGCGGATCGTCCGGCGCGACCACCACCAGGTCGATCGCCTTCTCCTTCGCGAACTTCACCTGCGCGTCAAAATCCATCACGGGAATGTTCACGCACTCCGCCACGGACGCGATGCCCGCGTTCCCCGGCGCGCAGTAAATCTTCTCTGCCTTCGGGCTCTGCGCCGCCTTCCACGCGATGGCGTGTTCGCGGCCGCCTCCGCCGATGATCAGAATTTTCATGGATCGTAGCCTCCTTTTCGATTCAGATCTGTCCGTTGGCGATCATGTTGATCGCCTGCGGCAGTATGATCCATTCTGCCTGCTCCATCACCCGCTGCTGCAGCGTCTTCGGCGTGTCCTCCGGCTGCACCTCCACCGCCTTCTGCAGGATGATGGGGCCGGAATCCATGCCCTCGTCCACGAAATGCACGGTCGCGCCGGTGATCTTGACGCCTCTGGCCAGCGCCGCCTCGTGGACCTTCAGCCCGTAATACCCTACGCCGCAGAAGGACGGGATCAGGGACGGATGGATATTGATGATCCGGTTACGGTATTTCCTGATCATCGCCGGCGGGATCGTCACCAGATACCCGGCCAGCACGATCAGATCCAGTCCGTACGAATCGATCTTCTCAAGCAGCGCTTCGTTGAACGCCTCCCGCGTCTCGTACTGCTTCGGCGACAGGCACACCGCCTCCACGCCGTGGTTCTTCGCTCGCTCCAGCGCGTAAGCCCCGGCGTTATTGCTGACAACAACCGCCACCTCCGTATTGGTGATGCGTCCGCTTTCGATGGCGTCAAAGATCGCCTGCAGGTTCGTCCCGCCGCCGGACACTAAAACGCCGATCCTCAGCATAAGGTGACTCCCTTCTCGCCTTCCTCGATCTGTCCGATCACGTAAGGCGTATCCCCGGCCGATTTCGCGGCTTCCATGGTTTTCTCCACGTCCGCCGGATCCACGGCCAGGATCATGCCGATGCCCATATTGTAGGTATTGTACATCATCTGCTCCGCGATATCGCCCTTCTTCGCCAGCAGCCGGAAAATGGCCGGAACCTCGTAGCTGTCCTTTCTGATCACCGCCCGGGTTCCGTCCTTTAACATACGCGGCACATTCTCATAGAAGCCGCCGCCTGTGATATGGCTGCAGGCCCTGACGCGAACGCCCGCATTTTTGATGCTCTTAAGCGCCTTCACATAGATCCGGGTCGGCGTCAGCAGCGTCTCCCCAAGCGTCGCGCCCAGCTCATCGTAGTAGGTATTCAGCCCTTCGGCTGTCATTTCCTTCTCAAAGACCTTCCGAACCAGAGAGAAGCCGTTGGAATGAACGCCGGTGGAAGCCAGTCCCACCAGCACGTCGCCGGCCTTCAGGTCGTGACCGTCGATCAGGTTCTTCTGCTCCACGACGCCAACCGTGAACCCGGCCAGATCGTACTCGTCCTCCGGCATCAGCCCCGGATGCTCCGCCGTCTCGCCGCCCACAAGCGCCGCATCGGACTGTCTGCAGCCCTCGGCAACCCCCTTCACGATCTGGGCGATCTTCTCCGGAATATTCTTCCCGCAGGCGATATAATCCAGGAAAAATAAAGGCTCGCCTCCCGCGCAGGCCACGTCGTTGACGCACATGGCCACGCAGTCGATGCCCACCGTGTCGTGCTTATCCATCAGAAACGCCAGCTTGATCTTCGTTCCCACGCCGTCGGTTCCGGACAGAAGCACAGGATGCTCCATATTCTTAACGGCGTCCAGCAGAAACGCTCCCGAAAAGCCGCCGATGCCTCCCAGCACCTCGGGGCGCTGCGCGGCCGCCACATACTCCTTCATCAGCTCCACCGACCGGTATCCCGCTTCAATGTCTACTCCGGCCTTCTTGTAATCCATATCGTGAATCCTCCTTATTCTGTGACCGTACTCCTGTCATGACAAGACCGCCTGCCCGGACTCAGGCCGACCTCCGTATCCGGGAAAAACCGCGTCCCGGCAGTGCGAAACGCCGTCAGCCCTGCGCCGCGTACTTCTCCACGATCCTCTGCATCTCGTCCCATTTCCGCTCCATATCGGCCACCAGCGCGAACTGGGAGCGGGCGCGCACCAGATTATGCTCCGGATAGGCCGTCCGGAAGTAGACGCTGCCTTCCAGATAATCCGTCAGGAAACGGACGCCGCATTCCAGGGTCATCAGCTTCGCACCCATGGGAAGCATCCGGATCTCTTCCTCCGTCAGGCTGCCGCCGCAGCCCTCCAGAAATCCTTTTACATAGCATTCGAACAGCTCAAGCGACAGAGAGACCTTCTTTAGATCCTGCTCGTCCTCCGCGCCCGTGTTGGCGCCGAAACGGATGGAATCGCCGAAATCAAAGATCGAAAGCCCCGGCATGATCGTATCCAGATCCACGACGCACAGCACCTCGCCGGTTTTGGCGTCGAACATGATGTTGTTCAGCTTCGTGTCGTTATGGGTGACGCGAAGGGGAAGCTTCCCCTCACGCAGCATATCCATGGCCACATGGGTCTGAGCTTCACGCGCGGCGACAAACTCCAATTCCTTCTGCACGCGTCCCACATAACCCCATGGATCCGCCTCCACAGCCCGTTTTAAAGCCTCAAGGCGCTTCGGCGTATCATGGAAATCCGGGATCGTCTCCTGAAGCTCTTCCGCCGGGAAATCCGCCAGCATCCGCTGGAAATGTCCGAAGCCCTTGCCGCTCAGATAGAAATCCTCCGGCCGCTCCACCTGGTCGTAGCAGACGGAATCCTCGATATAAAGCGTCAGGCGCCAGCACTGCCCCCGCTCGTCCGTATAATGCTTCTGTCCGTCCTTCGCCGGATAGAGATTCAGGGTCTCGCGGTCCGGATCGCCGCCGTTTGCCACGATCTTGTTCCGCAAAAATTCCGTGACAAGCTCTACGTTGTTGTTCAGCGCCTCCAGATTCTGGAATACATCTCCGTTGATGCGCTGCAGAACGAAACGGGGATAGCCCTCGACGCATTCTATCATATAAGTGTCGTTGATATGCCCGTTGCCGAACAGCTTATAGCTAATGACTGCTTCGTCCGGCAGAAACGCCCGCAGCGCCTTCTCTATGGCTTCGTTGTTCTCTGCTTTCATGACTATCTTCCTCACATCTGTGTATTTCCGCGCCCTTTTCAGGCGGCGCGGACCACCGCTTGTACGCGGCACTCCTGCGGCAATGGCCGCGTTATTTCTTCATGCCCGCCAGATATTCCTTATAGCCGATCTCGCTCAGCCGCTCGGCCCTGGCGGCCACGTCGTCCTTTAAGGAGGCGGCATATGCCTTCAGCCTGCCGAGAAGCTCACCATCCGATGCGGCCAGAATCTTCGCCGCCAGGATGCCTGCGTTGGTTCCGCCGTTAATGGCCACGGTGGCCACCGGAATGCCGCTGGGCATCTGCACGATGGAATACAGGGAATCCACGCCGCCCAGGTCCGATGTCTTCATGGGGATCCCGATCACCGGCATCGGGAAGATCGCCGCGCACATGCCGGGCAGATGCGCCGCCTTGCCCGCGCCTGCGATCACTACCTTCACGCCTCTTTCCTCCAGTGACTTCGCATAGTCAAAAAAGATGTCCGGTTCCCTGTGGGCGGAAATGATCGTCATCTCGTAATCCACCCCAAGCTTCTCCAGAACATCCGCCGCCTGCGCCATAACGGGCATATCGGAATCGCTGCCCATGACAATACTGACTCGTGCCATCTCAAACTCTCCTTTTCTGTACGATACCAGGATACCATCTCTCCAAAATCGAAAAAACGGCATGTCCGCATGCTTCCACGCGGACATGCCGGCACACGCAGATGGCTATATCATACCATCTGAACGCTTTTCTGGCAACTCATTTTTTACTTTCGTGCAGCCCTTTCCGGCTTTTCTGTCTCTATTCCTCGTAGGAAACGGCCTGATCGAACAGCTCCTCTACCTCTTTCGACGGTTCCTCCGTAACGAACGACACCGCTACCGCAGCCAGAAGTCCCGCAGCGAATCCGGGGATGATCTCATAGATCCCGGTGGAGGACAGAAACGCCAGCCATCCCATATCCACAAGAGCGCCCGCCAGAATGCCTGCCACAGCTCCCTTGAAATTGAACCGCCTCCAGAACAGGCTCAGCATGATCGCCGGTCCGAACGCCGCGCCGAAGACGCCCCAGGCGTTGGACACCAGATCCATGATGGAACCCGCGTTGGGGTTGGAGGCCAGAAGAAGAGCCAGTACCGCGATCACCAGTACCACCAGACGGCCCGCCCACAGCATTTCCTTATCGGTAGCCTTGTTTTTACGGAAGATAGGCTTGTAGACGTCGCTTGCAAAGGCGCTGGCCGCCGACAGAAGCTGGCTGTCCGCCGTGCTCATGGACGCCGCCAGTACCGCCGAAAGCAGAATCCCGGAGATGACGCCCGGGAAGATCCGGCGCACCATCTCGATAAATACCAGCGAATTGCTGTTGACGTTCTCGTCATACCCTACAAACATACGGCCGACGATACCGATAACCGCCGCGAAGATTACGATGATCACAGTCCAGGAGATTCCGATCTTCGCCGATTTCTTCAGATCCTTCTGGGACTTTAACGACATAAAGCGGATGATGATATGGGGCATTCCGAAATACCCAAGTCCCCAGCCAAGGCCGGATACGATATCCTTCCAGCTGGAAAACGCGTTCCAGTAGCCGTCCGGCATGGCGGGCACCGCCGAGAAATCCAGAAGCGCCGTCGCGAAGATCGGGGCGATCAGCATGGCGCCCAGGATCAGCATTCCCTGAAAGAAATCCGTCCAGCAGACCGCCGAGAACCCGCCCAGAAACGTATAGCTGATGATAATGACGGCCGCCAGATACATGGCCACCGTGCTGTCCATTCCGACCACCGTATTGAACAGCGTCCCGCAGGCTTTGATGCTGGATGCGGCGTAGATCGTGTACGCCACCAGAAAGACCACGGCGCAGATGATCTGCAGCGCCCTGGACTTCGACAGAAACCGGTTGGTCAGGTACTGGGGGATCGTGATGGAATCATTTGCCACGATCGAGAATTTCCGCAGTCTCGGCGCCTGATACAGCCAGCTGATCGTATAGCCGATGGCCAGACCCACAGAGATCCACACCTGCCCCAGACCCAGGGCGTAAATGGACGTAGGCAGTCCCATCAGGACCCAGGCGCTCATATCCGACGCGCCGGCAGAAAGCGCAGCCACCCACGGGCCCATCTCACGTCCGCCAAGAAAATACGTCTTCTCACCGCCGTCCTTGGTCTTAATGAAGAACCAGACGCCGATACCCAGCATAAACGCCAGGTATATGATAAATACAACTACCTCTGAAATACGCATGAAACTTCCTCCTCTTATCCGCCTGACCGTATCTGCAGGCTTGCAATCGCACGCAGGATAGTGTATCATATGTTCCAGAATTACAAAAGCGAATATTTTTCATAATTTTCATGACAAAAACAGATGAATGTATGAATATACCAACAGCAAGGAGGACATTTATGGACATTAATATCCAGAAATACATGGCGTTCATCAAGACCGTCGAGTACGGCAGCTTCACCCGCGCCGCCGGGGTACTGCACTATTCCCAGTCCGGCATCAGCCGCATGATCGGCGACCTGGAAAATGAATGGCACGTATCCCTTCTGGAGCGCAGCCGGTCCGGCGTGCGGCTGACCTCCGACGGCGTCCAGCTTCTGCCCTACGCCCAAAAGGTCTGCGACGAATATCTGAAGCTGCAGACCCAGGTAGACGAGCTGAACGGTCTTCAGACCGGACTGATCCGCATCGGGACCTTCTCCAGCGCGGCCACGCACTGGATCCCCAACATCATCGAGAAGTTCCGGGAACATTACCCCCGGGTCAGCTATGAGCTGCTGATCGGCGACTATGTGGAGATCGCGGGCTGGATCATGGAAGGGCGCGTGGACTGCGGCTTTTTGCGGCTTCCCACAACGGCGGATCTGGACGTCACCTATCTCGAAAGCGACCGGCTCCTGGCGGTGCTGCCTCCCAATCACCCGCTGGCAGACTGCAGCGTATTCCCGGTGGAGCGGATCGATCAGGAGTCCTTCATCCTGCAGGGCAAGGGCATGAAGGCGGAGGCCGAGGATTTCTTCGAGCAGCACGGACTTCACCCGGCGGCCTACTGCACCACCTGGGACGATTACGCGATCATGTCGCTGGTGGAGCGCGGCGTCGGCATCAGCCTGCTTCCGGAGCTGATCCTGAAGCGGACGCCCTACCATATCGTGATCAAGGAGCTGTCCGTATCGACGAGCCGCGATATCGGCTTCGCGGTCAGAGACCAGAAAACCGCCTCACTGGCCGTGAAGCGGTTCATGGAGTACCTGAATTACCGGTAGATTCTCTTACTATCAACGATCACTGCACCTTTTTGCGTTTCCCTGACAGTTCCGGCCAGACCACGGCCAGCATGGTTCCATAGCAGGCCAGACCGCCGATCAGGTTGGAGATCGGCTCCGCCATGAAGATCCCGGTGGTCCCAAGCCCGAACAGATGCGGTAGGATCAGCACCAGCGGCATGACGATGATGATCTTGCGGAAGATGGAGAAGAACACCGCGTTCTTCGATTTGCCCAGCGCCACGAACACCGACTGCCCGGCGAACTGCAGCGACATGAAGAAGTATCCGAAGTAATACACCTGCATGGCCGGGATCCCCGCCTCCAGAATATCCGCATCGTGGTTGAAGATCCGGATGAAGAAGCCGGGGAATTTATGGACGATCAGCCACATGAGCGTCGTGTAGACGACGCAGCAGACCGACATGAACACGATGGACTTCTTCACGCGGCCGTATTCGTTCGCGCCGTAGTTATAGCCCATGACCGGCTGGGCGCCGTTGGTGATGCCGGTCACCGGCATCGTGATCACTTCGCGGACTGAATTGACGATGGTCATGACGCCCACGTACAGATCGCCGCCGAACTGCTGCAGCGTCGCGTTGTAGACGACCTGGGTGATGCTGTTGGTGATGGACATGGTGAACCCGCTGGTCCCCAGCGCGACGATCTTCGCCACACGTCTGCCGTTCAGTCCGAAGCAGGACAGCTTCAGCCTCAGGATCGCTTTATCGCTTGTCAGAAACCGCATGATCCAGACGGCCGACAGAAACTGGGAGATCACCGTGGCAAGCGCCGCTCCCTGCACGCCCATATGAAACAGGAAAATGAAGACCGGATCCAGGATGATATTGGCCACCGCTCCCAGAAGCACCGTCATCATGCCGATCCGCCCGAAGCCCTGGGAATTGATGAAGCTGTTCATCCCCAGGCCGACCATCACGAACAGATTCCCCAGCAGGTAGATGGTCACATACTGGTCCGCATAAGGGTATGTACTGTCGCTGGCGCCGAACAGATACAGGACCGGCCGTTTGAACAGAAGACCGACCGCCGTCAGGATGATTCCGGTAATGATCATCAGCACAAACGAGGTGCCCATGATCTTCTCCGCTTCCGCCTCGTTCCCGCGGCCCCGCTCGATGGAACACAGCGGCGCGCCGCCCATGCCGTACAGGTTCGCGAAGGCGATCACGATGGAAATGATCGGCAGGCACAGCCCCAGTCCGGTCAGCGACAGCGTGGCATTCTCCGGGATGCGCCCGATGTAGATGCGGTCCACGATATTATAAAGAACATTGATCAGCTGGGCCATGGTCATGGGCAAGGCCAGACTCAGGATATTGGCGATGATGCTTCCTTTGGAAAAATCATTCTTCTTCTCGTTCATAGTGCAGGACTTCTTTCGTTCATCATTTCATCCTGAACATCTTAGCAGATTTCGGTTCGATTGTCTACCACTTCAGCAGGCAAAGAGATTGTCGTATTTCCTCCTCTGCCAGAGAAGGAGCTCCTCTGCCCTGCGAAGCGCCTCAGACCCGTACAGCTCCTCCAGTCCATCAAACGCCGCATGGATCTCCCTTTCTCCGAAAAAGAACTGTATCTGCTTCCCGTAAAGCAGTTCCGCCTCATCCGTCTGCTCGTCAAAATCTACGGAAAACGGCTTCGCTTTGATGAGCCGCCTGCATTCTTCCCAACCCTTCCCAAGAGGGAAATCCACAGTCGTGTCGGCAAAAAGCGACAGGCCGTGGTCAAAAAACGGGCAGAGGCGGTAGGTATCCTCTTCCGGAGAATGGATCACGGCAATATTGTTCGTGTGCCGGTCTTCGTTCAGGAAAAACGCGTCGATCTCCAGCGCGGCCGTCAGATAAGCTCCGAAATCCCTAAGCCCGGTGATCTCCGATACATTCTCCGCCAGATACCCGATCCGCTCCCCAACCGCCGAAAGCTTCGCCAGCTCCTCCGCCGCGCTGCGGCCCGTAAACTGCCGGATCAGATGCTCTGCAGTGATCAGATCCTCCCCTTCCCTGAGAAATGAACGGCTTTTGCAGCCCGCATACCACCGGTTCCCGTAGAAGATCTGAACCGGCTCATACCGGACAAATTCTGTATCCTTCCGGTTCGAACTCTTAAGAAGCCGCGATACGGCCACCTCTGCAAGCCCTTCATACCCCATATAATCCGCCTTATACCAGTCGTCTCCGACCTTCCATTTGAGCTGATTGCCCTTCGACGAATGTCCCGCCGTCTCAAAGCGGACGATTCCGTTCACATCAATTCGTTCCACGCTTCAGCACCTCATCCCGATACTGGATCCGGATCCAGTGATGATCCTCCGCCATCCGCCCCTGGGTCTTCTCGATGATCCGGATCGGATCGTAATCCGTCAGATCCAGGTCGCGCAGCACCTGTTTCAAGTTGGCGCGGCTTATGGGAAAGCAGCGGCTCTCCAGAAAATCCTCGAAATCTTCCCATGTAGGTTCCTCCAATACGCCGAAGGCCCGCCAGAGGATCCTTCTGGTAATGTTGCGGATGTAGATCCTCTTATGCCGGAAATCCACGTCGATCACCGTGCAGGGAGTATCACGGTACATGTAGCGCATCCGCATGGTGATGGACGGATCCTTCTCAAAACGCTTCTCGCTGAGAAGATACTTATAGATCGTCGGCCTGGACGCATCGAATCGCCGGGCCAGAAACTGTACCGTCTCCCCCTGATGGTACAGCTCGATCAGAAAATCCACCTCTTCATCAGAGAAACGCTCCTTCCGCCCCGCTCCGCGTTCATTCTCCTCCCGTCCTGCGCCGGTCATCCGGTCATACCTGCGCGCTTTTCTCGCGATCTCCCGCAGCTCGTCCGGATTCTCCGTTCCGAAGATCTCCCGGCAGAGCATCCGCATGCCTTTCTCCGGCTCATCCTTCGCGTTCATGACCGAACCTCCTCCTTTTCTGAATTCAGAATACCATACGGCTTCTATATTGTCAATAAATTAATTATTTTACATATATTATATCAAAGAAGCCGGTCTGAAATGACTGCCGGCTTCTCTTTCTTCCTGCTGAAAATTTCATACCTGCTTCTCGTAGGTTGACTCCCGGGAAATTCCGCCCGTTACACGCTCTGTCCGACTGCTGCGTCCTCCGCCGCGTCGCCGATGATGTCCTTAAGCTGATCTACGGAAAGGTTCTTCTCCCTCATCAGCTTTGTTACCTCGCGGATCCGCTCCTGCTCGATCTCCTCGATCAGGCTCAGCCGCTTCTCTTCCAGCTCCGAAAGTGACTTCGAATGCTGTTCCATCGCTTCGGTGATCTTAAGAAGCTCGTCGTCCAGCTTTTCCTTTTTTGTGCGTCTATGCCTGCGTTCCATACGTTCCCTCCTGCATACAAGGATTTCATGATTGTCCATATATTGGAATTATATGCAGGCGGAAGCGATTCTATACCGCGCGTACCGAACTTTTTGAAATCTGGTAATCCGGCACATACTGATAGGATAAGGGGCGGAAAATCCGCCCCTCCCGGTTCTGCCACAGTCTGAAATTATGCAACATTTGAATAGTTGATAATAGCAACCTCCTGCATCATCTTCTTTGCCGCTTCTGTAATCTCTTCCAGGCGCTGCACAACATCTGCTGTATAAATAATCTCATTGCACTCTGTGCACTTGAAGCAAGGCACATTCCGAACCACTAAAACGCCAATTCCAAGTTCTGTTACACTTGTAGTATATCCCTTTTCAGCAATGGCTCCGCATTCTACACACCTCATTATCAACGCCCCTTTCTGGTTCTGTAATCCGGCTCCCATTGTTTACTATCTGGGTGGTATGCTGTAATAAGATATAAATACTCTTCATCATGACTAATCACAACATGTATATATTTTTCTGAATCCAGCTTTCCAAGAACAAGACAGCTCGGAAGCGGCTTATCATCTTCATATTGTTTGATGATTTCACCGGATGCTATACATTTCATAACGTCAGCAACCGTTATATTTCGCTCAGCCAAGCGTATTCTGGCATGTTCTGTTATCGCAATTGTTTCCGGCCTGTTTAAACTCCTTAAGGCTTGTAATTCGATCATTTTCCCCCCAATATATATCAGACGTTTTTGCTCCGATGCCTCGAAATGCAACCGTGCGATTCAATTAATTGCAACAGATCGTCAAAAAAATGACTCCAATAAGCCATTTTTTGACGATCTGTGAGTGGAGCTGAGGGGAATCGAACCCCGGCTGAAATTCGAAAATTGGCTAAAATACTGGCTTTTTCAGCCTATGGGCTGATTACTTTTGATTAATTGTAAATCAAGTCCCTGTCGAAACCCGCGCTCCATTACTGATACGTCGTAAATACATCTCTGTACCGCATTCTCATGATAGCACAGTTTCTTGATCGTGTCAAATGTTCACTTCTTACAAAGATTATAAATCAGCCCACTTTATTAAACCTAAACTCTGGGATGGCACTTAGTACCTCTGACTTCTTTTCTTCATTCTTTCGATTGCGATGATAATGAACCTCACCAACTAAAATATCTGCATGACCCATCTGGTCCATAATCAACCTATTATCGACATGATTGTCGAAAAGAATCGTTCCATAAGTCTTTCTGATCTTATGCGGAGACTTGTTATATATGCCAGTACGTTTACAGTTATAGTACAGTCGCTTGCTGAATGAATTCGTAGTCAGGCGCTTTCCATTTTTATTTACAAATATAAAATCACTGAATGCATTCAGATCTTTGATCCTCTTGCAGAGCCAGGTATAATCTTCTGGCAAGACAACTGTTCTGACACCTGCATTACTCTTAGGGAATTCTTTCACCTCATATGCCATTTTACCATTCCCCAGTGAGTATTTCGTCTCTGTTCTCCTTATTTTAATCGACGTTAGGCAATTGTTAAATTGCCAAACCCATTGATTTTACTGGGTTTTCTTGCTTCTTTTATATAAATTTTCTCTCCGT
>CANQME010000061.1 GCA_947624815.1 uncultured Lachnospiraceae bacterium
TACGGCTACGAACTGACGGTCTATATCAAAAGCGTGATCGACATCTCAGAGAACAGCCTCTACCCGGTACTGCGGCGATTGCAGAAGGACGGCTGCCTGACGACCTACGACCGGCCCTTCAACGGCCGTAACCGGCGCTATTATTCGATCACCGACGCCGGCCGGCGGAAGCTGGCCGGATACCGGGACGACTGGGAAGAATACAGGAAGAATATGGATCTGCTTCTTGGCAGGAAGGCAGATCCGCCGGAGAAGTCCGGCGACACGCGGTAACCACTCTATTTGATACAAGGAGGCTCTCACATGAACAAAGAACAATATCTTCAGAAGCTCAGAGAAAGCTTAAGCGGACTTCGACCGGAAGACGCCGCCGAGATCATGCAGTACTATACGGAATATTTCGAGGACGCGGGGCCGGAACACGAAGCCGCGGTCATCGGGGAGCTTGGGGATCCGTCGGTTCTGGCAGCCCAGGCCATGGAAGCTCTCGACCAGACGCAGGAAACGAGCCGGAATGCATACCGGCCTTTGCTCCCCTCCCTGCTTGGCCTTCTAAGTGGCCGCGGCGCCGCACAGGCAGATTCGCAGTCCGCTTACCGTTTTCAGGAAATGGATCTGAAACCCTTCCGCATCGTTTTCGTCCATGTCCGCAACTGCCCCATTTCCATAAAGGAATCGGCCGGCGGCAGATACGGCGCCGACGTGCGCCTGCTGTTAAATGAAGGCGAGACCGCGCAGTCCGGCGTTGAAGACGGCGTTTTCACCGTCCGGATCGGCGGAAGGGCTCTCTCCCACAGGAACTGGCAGGGAAACCAGTATGTAAAGCTGTACCTTCCGGCCGCGGAATATGAACGCATCGAACTGCGTTCCTCCAACGCCCCGGTCACATCCGACTGCCCCGCTGTGATCCGCGGTGAGCTCAAGATCGACACCAGCAACTCTCCTATCAACGTAAGCGGCATTCGGGACGCAGAAACGATCCATGCAGACACCAGCAACGGCAGTATTCATTTCCGGTCGCTTAAGGGTACGGAACTCATCGCCGATACCAGCAACGCCTCGATCCGCATGGAAGACGCCTGCTGCGACGTGTGCAGCGCCGACTCCTCCAACGCCTCCATTTCGATAAAGTCCTCCGTTTTCCGCAAATGCACGGCGGACAGCAGCAATGGCAGTATCACCGTGAGCGGGTGCCGGTTCACCGAAGAACTGAAGGCCGATACCAGCAACGCCTCGATCACGGCGGAGCTGGAAGGAAGCGAATCCGACTACAGCGTGAGCGCGCATACCTCCAATGCCGCGATCTATGTAAACGGCGAGAAGCGCGGCAAGTCCTGCCATGCGGGTTACGGAACCCGTACGGTCGTCCTGGATACCTCCAATGGAAGGATCAATGTAACCTATAAACCGTCGCTGTTAGCGGACACGACGGTATAACCCATTTCGTCGGATACCCCGTAAAGCAGGTACCTCCGAAAACATATTTACAGAACCGGATTGCGGAAGTATAATAAAAACGGCAGTACCAGCGACACATAAGCCTACGGAGGAAAAATCAGTGAAAACAGTAATCTGGGCCGGCGGACTGGGCTCCCGCATCAGCGAGGAGAGCCACCTGCTGCCGAAGCCGATGATCGAGATCGGCGGCAAGCCGATCCTGTGGCACATCATGAAGATCTACTCCCATTACGGGTACAATGACTTCATCATCTGCCTCGGGTATAAGCAGGAAGTCGTCAAACAGTTTTTTGCCAATTACATCGCCAACAACTACGACGTCACCTTTGATATGCGGGAGAACAAGACCATTATTCACGAAACCGCCGTGGATCCCTGGTCCGTGACCCTGGCCGACACCGGCCTGATGACCGGAACCGCCGGCCGTCTGGCCCGCGTCCGGAAGTACATCGGCGACGAGACCTTCATGGTAACCTACGGCGACGCGGTCGCCGACGTAGACCTCCCAGCCCTGGAACGGTTTCACCGCTCCCACGGCAAGCTGGTCACCATCACCACCGCCACCCTGGCCCAGACCAAGGGCGTGCTGAACGTGAACGCCGACGGCGACGTGATGGCCTTCCGCGAGAAGAAGGACGAGGACGCCGCGCTGATCAACGGCGGCTTCATGGTCATGGAGCCGGGTATCTTCGACTATATCAAGGGCGACGCCCAGATGGACTTCGAGCTGCTTCGCCATCTGTCAGAGCTTGGCCAGGTGAAAGCCTATCACCACGAAGGCTTCTGGCAGTGCATGGACACCCAGCGCGAGAAGAAGAAGCTGGACGAGATGTGCCGCCGCGGCGATATGCCGTGGAAGGTGTGGTAAATGAGTTGTAAAATGAGCCCCGCGGCTGCGGGGTTTTTTTAATTTTATGATTTAAACTAATAAAGTATTGACAACCACCCATTCCTGTCATAGAATAGAATGGCGTTGAAAGAGACGCGAAGATAGGCGAAATAACCTGTCTGTATTCATTATTATCTAGTAAGAGGTTATGGGTTATGATCATTATTATGAAACCAGGCGCTTCCGAGGAAGCGATTTCCAAAGTCACCAGACTCATCGAGTCCAAAGGGCTTCAAGCCCATCTGTCCCACGGCGACGAGGTGACGATCGTCGGCGTCGTCGGCGACAAGACCAGGCTTTCCGGCTCCAACATCGAGATCTCCGAGGGCGTGGACAAGATCGTCAACGTGACCGAATCCTACAAGCTGGTGAACAAGAAGTTCCATCCGGAGGACTCGGTGATCCCGGTGGGGACTACCACCATCGGGCCGGGCAATTTCAACGTCATGGCAGGCCCCTGCGCCATCGAGAACCACGATATGCTTCTGGCAAGCGCGGAAGCCGTGAAGAAGGCCGGAGCCACTTTCCTGCGGGGCGGCGCCTACAAGCCCAGGACTTCCCCCTACTCCTTCCAGGGTCTGGAGGAAGAGGGCCTTCGCTATATGAAGGAAGCCCGCGAAGCCACGGGACTGAACATCATCTGCGAGGTCACGAGCCTGCGGGCACTGGAGACCGCGGTCAAATACGTGGACATGCTCCAGATCGGCGCCAGGAACATGCAGAATTTCGAGCTTCTGAAGGAAGTCGGCAAGTCCGGCGTACCGGTGCTTCTGAAGCGCGGCCTGTCGGCCACAATCGATGAGTGGCTGAATGCGGCGGAATACATCATCTCGGAAGGGAACCCCAACATCGTGCTCTGCGAGCGGGGAATCCGTACCTACGAGACCAGCACCCGCAACACGCTGGATCTGAGCGCCGTACCGGTGATCCGGGCCAAGAGCCATCTGCCGGTGATCGTCGACCCCAGCCACGCCACGGGCGTCCGGGCCTACATCGAGCCGCTGTCCAAAGCGGCGGCCGCGGTGGGCGCCGACGGCATCATGGTGGAAGTGCATCCCTGCCCGTCCTGCGCCATGTCGGACGGACCGCAGTCGCTGACCTTTGAACAGTTTGAGACGATGATGCAGCACCTCCGGCCCTATGTGGAGCTGGCGGGAAGAGCCTAAGCAGGAGAATTTCAATATGGATATTCCAAACATGAATCACTCCAAAATAAATCCTTCCGGAACGAATTCCTCCGGAAAGACGGATTCCATCTTCGGTTTCATCGGCCTCGGCCTCATCGGCGGTTCCATCGCCCGGGGCATCAAGCGCCGCTGCCCGGACGCGACCATCATGGCCTATATGCGGACCCGCGCGCGCCTGGAGCAGGCGAAAGCGGACGGCATCGTCGACGTGATCCTTAACGGCATCGGGGAAGAACTCCGGCTGTGCGACATCATTTTCCTGTGCGCCCCGGTGGAATACAACGCGGCGTATCTGGCGCAGATCCGGCCGTACCTGAAGCCGGGAGCCATCATCACGGATGTGGGCAGCACGAAGACCGACATTCACGAGCATGTCGCAGAGCTGGGCATGGAAAATGTGTTCATCGGCGGCCATCCGATGGCCGGTTCCGAGAAGACCGGCTATGAGAATTCCACCGACCATCTGTTGGAGAACGCCTACTATATCGTGACGCCTACGGCCGTCTCGAAGGAGGAAGACGTGCAGCGTCTGGTCCGGGTGGCGGAGACCATCGGCTCGATCCCGATCATTCTGGACTACCGCCGGCACGATCAGATCACCGCAGGGATCAGCCATCTGCCCCATGTGGTCGCCTCCAGCCTGGTGAATCTGGTACGGGATTCCGACAGCGAGGACGGCATGATGAAACGTCTGGCGGCCGGCGGCTTCAAGGACATCACCCGGATCGCATCCTCGTCTCCCGAGATGTGGGAGCAGATCTGCGTGACCAACCGGGCGAACCTGGCGCAGATGCTCCGGCGGTATATCCGTTCCCTGGAGAACGTCGCAGCGGAACTGGAGAGCGCGGACAGCCGGGCGCTTCACGACCTGTTCGCCACCTCCAGGGAGTACCGGAACAGCTTCTCCGAGAAGGCCCGGGGCGCCATCGCGCCGGAATACTCCTTCACGGTGGATATCGTGGACGAGGTAGGTTCCATCTCGACGCTTTCGGTGATTCTGGCATCCAAGGGAATCAGTATCAAGAACATCGGGATCAATCACAACCGGGAACACGGAGAAGGCGCGCTGCGAATCGAATTCTATGAGCAGAGCGCGATGGAACAGGCATGGGACGTGCTGCAGAAATATCACTATGAGCTGATGCGGTAACGAGCAGGATAAGGAGGATGTAACCTTCATGAAATTTACAAGATGCAACGGGTTGCACGGAGAGGTTGCCATACCGGGAGACAAGTCCATTTCCCACAGAAGCGTCATGTTCGGCGCGATCTCGAAGGGAACCACGGAAATCCATCATTACCTGCAGGGCGCGGACTGCCTGTCCACGATCGCCTGCTTCCAGAAGATGGGCGTCGAGATCGAGAACCGCGGGGATGTAGTGCTGGTACACGGCAGAGGACTCCGGGGTCTTACCCGGCCGGCGGAAGCGCTGGACTGCGGCAACAGCGGAACCACCACACGGCTGATTTCCGGGATCCTGGCGGCCCAGGATTTCGAAGTGACGCTGACGGGCGATGCTTCGATCCAGAAGCGCCCCATGAAGCGGATCATGGAGCCCCTGTCGCTGATGGGCGCGTCCATCGAAAGCGTGAACGGAAACGGCTGCGCGCCGCTTCGGATCAGAGGACGGAGGCTGCACGGAATCTCCTATACGTCGAAAGTCGCCTCCGCCCAGGTGAAGTCCGCGATCCTTCTGGCCGGTCTCTACGCAGACGGCGAGACACGGGTGACGGAGCCGTATCTGTCCAGGAACCACAGCGAGATCATGCTGCGATACTTCGGGGCTGACGTCCGCACGGAGACAGAAACCTCTGCGGCCTCCGGCCGCGCCACCGCCGTCATCCGGCCTGCCAGGGAGCTCCACGGCAATCTGGTGGAGGTCCCCGGCGATATCTCCTCCGCGGCGTTCTTCCTCTGCGCGGGACTTATGGTGCCCGGCTCCGAAATCCTGATCCGCAGCGTGGGAACCAACCCCACCCGCGCCGGGATCCTTGAGGTAGCCCGCGCCATGGGCGGCGACGTTACGCTGTTAAACGAGCGAGCCGGCTCCGGCGAGCCGACCGCCGATATCCTGGTACGCTCCTCTTCTCTCCACGGCACCGTCATTGAAGGGGCCGTCATTCCGACGCTGATCGACGAACTGCCGGTGATCGCCGCCATGGCCTGCTTCGCCGACGGCACCACCGTGATCCGCGACGCAGCGGAACTGAAGGTAAAGGAATCCAACCGGATCGCCGTCATGACGGAGAACCTGACCGCCATGGGCGCGGACGTGACCGAGACGGACGACGGTATGATCATCCGCGGCGGCAAACCGCTCCACGGGGCCGTCGTCGACAGCCATCTGGATCACCGGATCGCCATGACCTTCGCCGTAACCGGCCTGTGCGCCGGCGGCGAGACAGAGATCCTGGGAGCGGAGTGCGTCAACATCTCTTACCCGCGGTTTTATGAGGATCTGCGAAAGCTGATGGAATAGCCCTAACTGACCGGCAATTCCGTCAGCTTCTTGTCCTCGATCTGGAAGCAGCGGTTCGCGTACTGCCGGATCCTCGAATTATGCGAGATCATAATGATGATTCTGTCTGAAAATCTCCTGACCAGCTCGTCAAACACAAGGGTCGATGAATCGTCGTCCATCGAGCTGGTGATCTCGTCCAGGATCAGCACATCCGGCTGCTCCAGGAACAGTCTCGCGATCGCGATCTTCTGCTTGTCCCCACCGGACAGATTCGAACCGCTGTCCGTAATCTCCCAGTCTCTGATGCGGCCGTTCTCCATAAACTTTCCGAAGAACGAAAGCTCTGCCAGCTCCGCCTCCTTCGCGGCGTCCCGTTCCTCACCCATAAACACATTATCCGCCAGACTCCCGTTGATGACCGACGGCTGCTGCGAGACATAGCACACCCTCCGCCGCAGGGACTCAAGCTGGATCCTGTCGATCGGGACGTCGTTCAGGAAGACGCCCTCCGTCTGATAGAAACCGACCAGATTCTTGACCAGAGAGGATTTGCCGGTGCCCGTCTCCGCCTTCAGGAATACGATATCCCCTTTGCGCAGCGTCATATTAACGTCATGCACCAGCTCGTTCCCTTCATATCCGATGTCGGCGTGCCGGATCTCAACGCTCTCAATCTCTCCGAGCCGGACGTCCCCGGAAACCTCCCGCGCGCGGTGAAGCTCATTTTCGACGAATTCCCAGGACGCGTTCACATCCTTCATACTCAGATTGATCCTTGTCAGCGCCCCCACATTACTGAGGCAGATGTTCACCATCATGCTGCCCAGAAGGAACTTCGAGGCGCTGATCCCGCCGTTCAGCATCAGGACCGTCAGGAAAATGTAGACGATATACTGGACGTTCTCAACAATAGCCGATACAATATAACTGGCGATGGACGCAAAGGTATTCACCTCGCAGGTAGTCTTATAAGCGTCTCTAATGTCCTTGTCAATGATCCGCAGCAGCCCCCTGCAGTCCGCTTTCTGCTTCACATAATCGGTCTTATTGAACAGCGCGGTCACATTGCTGAAGCTCCGGGAACAGACATTCTGCAGCTTCACGCACATTTTTGACAGAGTTTTATTGATGAATTTATAGCCTCTGTTCTGTATCAGCATGGTAACCGCCAGCAGCACGAAGATCGACGGCCGGACCCAGCAAAGCAGCGCCGAGGATACGCCAACGATGACCCAGGTCTCGACGAAATCCGGAATCGTTTCCAGCACATACTCGGAATAATTATCCACCGCCGTCTGCGTCTTCTGCGCATAATAGGTCGCTCCTTTGGCATTGAAGGCGTCATAGCTGACATGGAACAGATCCTCGTACAGCTGTTTACTGAATCTGTACTTGAAGAGGTATGTAAAATGCTGACACAAAAAGGTCAGAAGAACGCTCAGAAGCATCCCCGCGAACACCAGCGCGAACAGTACGCCCACGATCCGGACGCTGAGCTGCGCATTCAGCATATTCGACGCATAGATCGGAACTAAAAATGTAATCCCGGTACCGACCAGCCTGAAGAGAGAAATAAATACGATTGCAAACAGATTGCTGCGAATAACATCCAAATACTTTTTCACTGCTTTACCTCCTATATATGCTATTTACAAGCTTCCAAGAATTCATGCAATTCCCAATCGTCTATATTTTCCAAAATAATATCCGGCTCAATTCCACCTTCATTCACTTCATGCCCTGCAACAGTATAATGAAGACATGGAACTGTGTAACATAGGCCCTCTTCCTCGACTTCCCGACACACTATATTCTTCCCATAAGAAGGCAATCCAACCAAAGTCGCTGAACAATAGTACCGACAAAGCAAAGCAAAAATTTCAGCTGCACTAGATGTGCTTCGATTAATAACCAGATAAATATCTGAATAAAACTCATGTGACAGGATTCCTTCCACTTGGAAATCCATAGCCATTCCTTTCTTCATAATTACCCCCTTCAAGCAACTTTCGGGGAAAAACATTTCAAATACTTTCTTCATGTCATTAAGTTTTCCTCCGCAATTGCCACGCAAATCTATCACCAAGGGTTTTCTTGTCTTCTGTATTACTTCATTAATGTTAAAATGCGAAAAACTAGGTATTGCAATATAACAGAGCCCCATATTCATCGCTTTCTTTTCACACTGTAAGCGTAAAGAAGATACATCTCTCAGTGAAACATGAACCGGTAAATGAAAATAATTGTCTTGCCCGTTGTCCATACGTAAAACATGAAATTCATAACAAATATTGATATCCTTATAGTTTATGTCAGCTGGAGATAAATGCGGGAGATTTAGTATTAAATCTCTTTCCTTTAATTCGCCATACTTTTGACTTTTGTTTTCTCTAATCTGATATATTCCCGGATATATTTCCACATATTTTATCGACATCAGATCCAATATTGTAAAGTAGTTTTCCTTACATTGTAAGTACTTTATTCCCAGGTTATTAATAACCAATTGAAGCATCTGAACATCCAAACAATCTTCTTTCTCTTCTTCATATTGAAAACCTTCAATCTCATCCAAGAATCGTCGCAATCGCACTAATCTCATTTTTACCTCCATTCTGTCGTCCTTCATCAGTCGTCTCCAATAGTAATGCGAATATTTGCACCCCATTCTGTTGCTGGTGTTCAAGGATATTTGATTTCCTTCATTCCATTCTTCTATATAAATAAATTCTTTATTTTAGAAATTGCATCCTTTTTATAATACTCACACATAAAGTGATTCGTCTCTATAATATTTCCAAATATACCATGTCTAATTGCCTTGCACCCCCCGCAACAAATATATTTATACACACACGCTGAGCATTCTACTGTACCTATCGCGTCCACATTCAATTTCTTATGAACTATTTCCTGATACATCTTACTCTTCCAATCGTCTGTAAAAACATTACCCATTCGGAACTCTGACTTAATCAACGCCTGACAGGGATAAATATCACCATTTGCATTAAGCGCAATTATTCCCCTTCCAGCTCCGCAAAGATTCATATCACTTAATCGGAACGGAATATTCTGCTCTTTATCCAATGGAACAAACATATCCAGATCTTCTTTTGAATTTGGAATACATAAATTCATCAAAGTTCCTACACCTATCTGCTCTTCTATATATTTCTTTGTAGTTGTATAACTGTTCATATTTGTTTTTGTAATTACAGTTCTAATTTTTAAACATTTTCGTATATCCTCTGGCAAGTTACGGATTTCCCTCAATATGTCCCATTTATTAGCCAGTACTCTATTAGCAGCATTTTCCATTCCGTCTATTGAGTCAAGGCTTACAATTATGTTGTCAAATGCTCTTAACAAATCATATTTGCTTTTATCAATAAGTGTTCCATTTGTTAGCAATGTCAGTTTTCCGTGAATGTACGAGGTAATCTCACCTAAATCCTCTCGCAATAATGGCTCTCCACCTGTGACTACAAAATTTGTAACACCTATCTCCGACAACCGATCAATTGCCTTCTTCCATTCGGATGTTGTTAATTCATATAGCTGTCCATTTAAATTCTGTTTATTATAGCAATATGTACAATTCAAATTGCATTTCAATGTAACATGAAGATACGCCACTTGAAAATGTGCATTTTCAAATATTTCATCATAAGTATGGCGAAATTCATTTTGTCGCAACTCTTTAATTGACCCAAATAGAATACCTTTGATTAGCAAAAAATCAGTAAATTGTGTCACTCTTTCTATTGTTAGTCCTCTTTGCTTCAAATAGTCTTGGGATAATTCCTCACCAGAGCCATTATCTAATATACATTTCAAATAATACATATTAAGATAACTTAGTTGAATTGCCTTATTCAAATTACCAAAATAATATATATAATTCTCGCCGCATGGTATTAGGACATAACTTTCATCAAAAATAAATCTCATATTTCTTCTCCATCTCATTCAATAGGGAATCGGCGCAGGAAACGCCTATCACTAGCCCTATCCTGCGCCAAAAACTTTTTACGCTCCTTCCCCAGCGCCTGCGCCGCCACAACCGCATGAGCATTTCTTTTTGTTTGCAGCCTCAAGATCTCCAAATTCCACTACTACACCAAAGGAATACTCATCTTTATACGCTTTCACCTTTTCCATTTTCTCACCCCCTTTCACGATAAAAACAGCATAATCAAAATTGACCTGCCAGTTTTATAATACAAGGTTCCTCTCCAGCAGTCCACAATCTAAATGGAAATTAAAAACTTTCCATCAAGGTTGATTTTGAACTGGACTCAATTCAGTAGAGCCACAAAACGGCAAAAATAATATTATTATTGTTTTATGATGGAGAAGGTAGATCCAAATCTAAAAAGAGACTCTGATAAAAATGAAATTGATCTTTATGCACTCAAGATAGAATTTATCATCAAAATACGTGAATTTTATACCAAATAGGCTTATAAGGTTGCTATTTCCCAAAAATTATTTTAAAATATAAGGAAACGGCAGAAAGGCGGATTACATCATGAGCGTGCGAAGTGCCAAGGACAGAATTCGGGAAGCTAGGAAACAAGCCGGTTTGACACAGGAACAGCTAGCGGACGGTATTTGCTCTCCTCAAGCCCTTTCAAGGATTGAAACCGGCAACTCCGGCGTGAGCCACGCTACTTTTCACGCGCTTATGAAGCGTACCGGTACCTTTGACAGCAGGTTCCCTGTTTTTGCAAGCCGCAAGGCTTTCAACTGCTATTGTTCTCTTCTGTATGCAGGCTTTTTCTTAAACAACTGGCAATTATCCAATGCTTGGGAAGAATTAAAAAAGGTTGAAGCTGCTGGATGGGCAGATAACAGACTATATTATCAGAAATGGCTGTATTTGCAATGCAGACTGCAGTTTCTCTCCGGTCAAGGTCTCCACGAAGGAAACCGGCAGATATTAATGGCCGCCCTCAAGCTCAGCCGTCCGGATATGGATATCTCCAGATTTCATGATCTGCTTTTATCACAGGCAGAAATTGGAATCTTGACTCTTCTGGCCGAGGAATCTCTGTATCTGAATGATATCGAGACCTGTTCTGGCCTATGCGACCAGCTTGACCGTCACCTCTCTCATACAACCTTCTCGTCTATTGAATGGAAACGGCTACGGGCAAATCTGGCTATCGTACAGACCAAACTGCTCATGGCACAAAAATCCTATGACAAAGCTCTGAAAATTGGAAAGCGCCTTCGTACGGACACCGCTCATCGGGAAAATCCTTCCATCCTATTTCCTCTGTTCTTTCTATCTGGGCTCTGCTCCCTATACCTACAAGATCTGCAGTCCGCAGACGAGGATATAAAAACCGCTTTCTATTCTGCGCATGGCTTCGGAAGTTGCTACTCAACTCTATGCCGCTGTTTTTTGAGCAGATACACATCGTATGTCATCACCGGCGATATGATGAGCCTTCCGGATATTCCCTTAATCCGCTATCCGGTTCCCAGTCCTCTGGACGCTTCCGCTTTTTCGGAGGAAGAAGAGGAACACCTGGTATACACATTGGGAGCTATGATTCATGATCTGCGTACAGAGCAGAAAGTCTCTCAGGAGATATTATGTCTTGGACTTTGCAGCCCCTCTAAACTCTCTAAAATTGAAAACGGTTCTCTTCTGCCGGCGATTGCACTTCTGGAAGCACTTTTGCAGCGTCTTGGAATCTCCGAGAGAATCTTTGAATTCTGGGGAGACGAAAAGGATGTTCTGTTCCACAGACTGAAGCTTAAGCTACTGAATGGTACGAACAGCCCAGAGAAACAAGCCGCATACCTAAAAGAGATGGAGCAACTTCTGGAAGAACACGACAGCCTTTACCGGCAGCGATACCTGACGGTTCGCGCGTCTCTGTCTTCCTCTCCCGAAGAACAGATCCATCTATTGGAGGAGGCGCTACACATCACGATCCCGGACTTTCGGATCAGCGACATCAGTCACTATCGCTTAAGTTGGGAGGAAATCTCCATCCTCAATCACATCGCATCCGCTTACAGCCACACACAGAATCGATATCTGAGTTCTGTCTATTTCAGCCAATTACTGGAATACAAAGACCGACTGAAGCCACATCCTCTGTATCAGTCAAACACCTTTGCCGATACACTCACCCAACACTGTTGCAGCTTGTTTGCCCAAAAGCAGTACCAGGCAATTCTGGATCTATATCAAAGCTGTGATAAACAGCTTCTGAATTGCCGTATCTCCACATATCAATCGTTCCTGTTCTATTATAGCCAAGCACTGGCAGCGTGCGGAGATAATGAAAAGCCACATCTTTATGCTCTTTACAGCAATCATATAAAGCGGCTGACGGGGAGCGGCTGACGAATCAGCCGTTCTCCCGCGGAATCATACGGCCGCCGTACTGAATCGCGTACAGGCCGCGCTCTTCCGTCTCCATCAGCTTCACAAAGGTATCCGTGTACGGATTGCGGACGATCGCCGTCCCGGGTCCGGTGGGAATGAGATGCTTCTCCTCGCCGTCGGTCCGGGCGCCGATGCGTCCGTCCTCCTTCTCATAGAGCTCTACGACCGTTCCCTCGCCCGACACGTACCGTCCCGCGGCCCTGCGGACCGTCTCCGCGCTCCATGCGGTCTCCCGCCACGGCGCTCTGGTATTCACCGGACAGTCTCCGTTGTACGCCTTCATAAACGCGTCGGAGATGGCGCTGACCGGCACATCCAGCGTATTGCACAGAACGATCACCGCCGACTCGGACTCATAGGAGAAGGCAATGTTCGAGGAGACGCCCGGCAGGCTTCCACCGTGCTCGAACACCTTCATATCTCCCAGCTGCCCAATCTCCAGGCCATAGCCGTAATTCATAAACGTATTGCAGGGAATGCGGGGTTTCAGCATCTCCCGCACACGGTACTGGCTCAGCACCCGCACGCCCTCCGGCGACCGGCCCTCGTTCAGATACATGGTCAGGTATCTCTTTAAGTCGTTCAGCGTGGACTTCATGGAGCCGCCGCCGTGCAGGACGAAGGCGTCGTCATGGTAGTCCCGGTGTCCCCGCATGACGCCGTCCGTATTCTGGTAGAGCGTCGCCGCGTTCCCGTCCTCACTGGGGCGCACGAAGTCGCAGAAGCTGCGCTCCATGCCCAGAGGCTTTAAGATATTCTTCACCAGATAGGCGGCGTAGGACTTCTCGCCTCCATAGCGCCGGATGATATCCGACAGCAGGGCGAATCCGTCGTTGCAGTAGCTGTAATTCTCGCCGGGGCGGCCGTTTAAGCCGTTCTCCTTCGTCTGACTGTCCAGACGGCCCGCCACCAGGCGGATTCCCTCCTCAGCCAGTCCCTCGTGATAGGCGAAATCGCCATCCGCGCGTTCCGAAAGCCCCATCCGGGCTGCCACGTCCCCCACCAGGATCCGGGGCAGCGGGAAGAATCCGCCGCTGTGGCAGAGCAGGTGACGGATCCGAACCGGCTCGCTCTGGTTCCGGTTGGTGAATTCCAGTACGTACCGGCTGATGGGATCGTCGATGCTTAACACGCCCCGTTCCTCCAGCTGCAGGATCGACATGGCCGTGAAGGACTTGGTCACCGACGCGATGCCGAAAATGGTGTCGCCGTCGATCTCCTTTCCGCTGTCCCGGTCCCTCACGCCCCAGAAGCGCTGGTACTGCGTCTCTCCGTTCCGATCCACGATGGCCACGGCGATGCCGCAGGCGTCGTAATCCCTCTTAATCGATTCGGTCAGCTGCTCGGCAAGGAGCAGGTTGGACTCTGTCAGACGGTTCATAGCCGTAAATCTCCTTTTCTCTCAGATCAATTCCCGAACACGGGGCCTCTCCTCCGGACACGGCAGAAGCGCCGGATCACCCGGCGCCCGCCTCATCCATACCGGTCTGCCGCGAACCGTCAGTCCGCGAACAACACCGGCTTCGTAACCATATCATACTCGGTCTGCCGCGAATCGTCAATCCGCGAGCAGCGCCGGCTTCGTAACCATATCATACTCGCTCTGCCGCGAACCGTCAGTCCGCAAACAGCACCAGCTTCGTAACCATGTCATACTCGTTCAGCCAGATCAGGCAGCGGGAGCCTTCCCGGATATCCTCAAGCGTCACGATGTTCCGCGTCAGATATGGCTGTACGTCCACATCGTCCGCCAGCAGATAATCCTGATCGCCGTATGCGTCCAGAAGCTTACCGTTGTCCGTATCCACGACCGCGCCCTCCGCGATCGCGAATACGGGAGCCTTAAAGTCCTCCGGGATATTCACGATCACCGCATAAGCAGTCGTCTGAGGCGGCAGCGACATGGTCATCGCCGGCCCCAGATAGGCGACGTAGCTTCCCGGCTCCACGCCGGACAGCTCCACCGGCAGTCCGCTTACCGCGTCCACGACCACCGAATGCTCCGGATCCACATGGATGATCATCTCCCCGGGAGCCGACGCATCCGACTGGTTATCCACCGTAATCTCGTCGCCCTCCACGCTGACGATACTGCCCCACACCTTCACGGGCGCCTGCACATCGGCCTCCTCTCCGGCCGGGGCGTCCGTCTCTTCGGAGGCGCCGGCGATATCGCCGTGGGCCGTCATCGTATCCTGATCGAACCACACCGATCCGGGAGCCGCCAGCTCCGACGCACCGGCGCCCGTCTCCGTCTCATCCGCTTTCTCACCCGTCTCCGCAGCCGTCGTTACCTCCGCCGCTGTCGTAATCTCCGCTACTGCCGTCGTCTCCGCGGAGGTCTCCGCCGCCGCGTCCTTCCTGCCGCAGCCGCCCGTAAGCAGCATAACCCCGGCCAGGCCCGCGGCAAATATCGCTGTATAATTCCTTTTTCTCATTCGATTCCCCATACGCCGCCCGGTATGGCGGCGCCTTTCTATATGATAGGATCAGCCGGATGCGGTTCCATCCCTTCCGGCCGCATCCTCCTGCTGTCGGAATCATTATACACGATGCCGCCCGAAATAGCCATTACGGGCGTATGAAGAATTCTTACAAAATCCTTTGCATTCCCGATTGCAATATTTTTCAGATATGCTATACTGTTGCTTACGGGCAAATCCCGGCCACCCCCGTACTCCGGAGGCCGCACCGCCGGTGATCTGCCGAATGTTCTGAGAGGTATTACAGTTATGCACTCGATCGGTATCGTCACAGACAGCCACAGCGGGATCGACAGCGCCCTGGCACAGCAGCTGGGCGTTATGGTTCTCCCCATGCCGTTCTATATTAATGAAGAATGTTATTATGAAGAAAGCACCATTTCCCGGGAGGAATTCTTCCGTCTCCAGGAAAGCGGCGCTTCCGTGACCACCTCCCAGCCGTCGCCGGCGTCGGTGATGGAGATCTGGGACAGGGCGCTTGCGGTCTATGAGAAGATCCTTTATATGCCCATCAGCAGCGGTCTGAGCGGTTCCTGCGCCGCGGCCCAGGCGCTGGCGGCCGACGAGCCTTACGCGGGCCGGGTACTGGTGGTGGACCACGGCCGGGTATCCACGCCTCTGGTCCGCATGATCCTGGACGCGCAGGAGCTGATCCGCGACGGGCTGACGGCGGAGGAGATCCGGGATATCCTGGAGAAGCACAGAGCCGATATGGTCATCTATCTGGGCGTACAGACCCTGGAATACCTAAAGCGGGGAGGCCGCATCACGCCGGCCACCGCCGCCCTGGGTACGCTGCTGCAGATCAAGCCGGTCCTTCAGCTGGACACGCAGAAGCTGGACGCCATTAAGAAATGTCACGGCTTCATCAAGGCGAAGCATTTCATGCTGGAGACCCTGCGGCACGACCTGGAGACCCGTTTTAAAGAGCAGTACGAGGCCGGCGAGGTCCATCTGCTGGCCGCCTCCAGCGCAACGCCGGAGGAGACGGCCGAATGGATCGGGGATATCCGGGCCGCGTTCCCGGGACACGACGTTCTCAGCGGCAATCTGTCCCTGGGGATCTGCTGCCACACAGGCCCCGGCGCCCTCGGGATCGGATGCTCCTGCCGTCCGAAATATTGAACCATTTCAAAGGCTGCCGCAGAATCGCATCTGCGGCAGCCTGTTTCATTCTGTAAGATTTCTGTTTCATTCATCGAGCAGGAACTCGCTCAGCACGTAATTGCTGATATCCATTCCGAAATCCGTCAGCCGTATATAGGGGCTTTCCACCTCGATCAGTTTGTTCTCCTTCAGCTTCGGAAGCACCTTGCTGTATACGTTCCACATATTCTGTCCGAACCGTTCCAGGAATTCGCTTCCGGAGACGCCCCGCGTCATGCGCAGCCCCAGGAACATGAATTCCTCCATCTGATCCTTCTCCGACAGCTCCGTAATATCCTGATGGAGCCGCCAGTCGGCGTCGTCCGCCTTCATATTGATCTTCCGGTAGGCTTCCAGATCCGGTACGTTGCGGAAACGGAAGCCCTGCAGATACGACGAGGCTCCAAGCCCCAGTCCCAGATATTCCACGCCGGTCCAGTAGCCGATGTTATGGCGGCATTCATACCCCGGCAGCGCATAATTCGAGATCTCGTACCGTTCCAGCCCGTGCTCCTTAAGGATTTGGCGGGTTGCGTAGTACATTTCCCGCTCCTCCTCCTCCGACGGCAGAAGCTCCGGATGGTCATGATACGTCTCGTAGAAGGGGGTTCCCTCCTCGATCATAAGGCTGTAGGCGGAAATGTGTTCCGGCTTCAGCATCAGCACCCGTCGGAGCGTATTCCTCCAGGAGGCGGCCGTCTGTCCGGGAAGGGCCGACATCAGATCCACATTTACATTGGTAAAACCGGCCAGCCGGACCCGCTGATAGGTCTTTAAGAATTCTTCAAAGGTATGGATACGTCCCAGCGCCTTCAGCTCCCGGTCGTCCGCCGACTGGAGCCCCAGACTGATCCGGTTGATGCCGCAGTCCCGAAACGCTTTCAGCTTGTCCAGATTGGCGGTTCCGGGATTCGTCTCGATCGTGATCTCCGCGTCCGCCTCCAGGCAGAAGCTGCGGCGGACCGTCTCCAGGATCGCCTGAACGTCCGCGGCGGGCAGGATCGACGGCGTACCGCCTCCCAGATAGACGCTGGTCACGCCATAGCCCTGATAATAGCCGCTTTCCCGCGCGATCTCCTCCAGCAGCTGTCCCACGTAGCCGTGCTGGACCATCTCGCTGGCCGGTTGGGAGAGAAAATCACAGTAAAGGCATTTGCGGACGCAGAAGGGGATATGAATGTACAGCTCCAACGGTCTTCTCACGCTCATCCCTCCTGTCTGCATTTTCCCGGCGCCGCCGTCACTCGTCGTCCAGCTTCAGCACGCTCATGAACGCCTTCTGCGGAATCTCCACATTGCCGATCTGACGCATCCGCTTCTTGCCTTCCTTCTGCTTCTCCAGAAGCTTCTTCTTCCTCGTGATATCTCCGCCGTAGCACTTGGCCAGCACGTCCTTGCGCATGGCCTTCACGGTCTCCCTGGCGATGATCTTGCTGCCGATGGCCGCCTGGATCGGGATTTCGAAGAGATGGCGGGGGATCTCCTCCTTCAGCTTCTCGCACATCTTCCTGCCTCTCTCATACGCCGATTCCGCATGTACGATAAAGGACAGCGCGTCGATATACTCATGGTTCACCAGAATATCCAGCTTCACCAGCTCCGACCTCTGATAGCCCTTCACTTCATAATCCAGCGACGCGTAGCCCCTTGAACGGGATTTCAGCGCGTCGAAGAAATCGTAAATGATCTCGTTCAGCGGCAGATCGTACCGCAGGATCGCCCGGGTCGCTTCCATATATTCCATCCCCAAATACACGCCCCGCCGCTCCTGGCACAGCGTCATGATGGCGCCCACGTATTCGGTCGTCACCATGATCTCCGCGCTGGCGACCGGCTCCTCCATATAGTCGATCTCCGTCGGATCCGGCATGTTGGACGGATTCGTCAGCTCGATCATCTCGCCGTTCTTCTTATGGATCCGGTAAATAACGCTGGGCGCGGTGGTCACCAGGTCCAGATTGTATTCCCGCTCCAGCCGCTCCTCGATGATCTCCAGATGGAGAAGTCCCAGAAAGCCGCAGCGGAACCCGAAGCCCAGGGCTACCGACGTCTCCGGCTCATAGAACAGGGAAGCGTCGTTGAGCTGCAGCTTCTCCAGGGCGTCCCGCAGGTCGCCGTATCTGGCGCCGTCCGCCGGATAGAGACCGCAGTAGACCATGGATGTAACCTTTTTATAACCCGGAAGCGGTTCCGCGCAGGGGCGGTCCCTGTCGGTGATGGTGTCTCCGACCTCTGTATCCTTCACATTCTTGATGCTGGCCGTGATGTAACCTACCATTCCGGCGCTGAGCTCGTCGCAGGGTATAAACTGGCCTGCGCCGAAATACCCGACCTCCACGACTTCCTCCTCGGCTCCGGTCGCCATCATGCGGATCGGCGTTCCCTTCTTCACGGTGCCGTCCATGACACGGCAGAACACGATGACGCCCTTATAGGAATCATAGATGGAATCGAAGATCAGGCACCGCAGCGGCGCCTCCGGATCGCCCTGGGGCGCAGGGATCTTCGCCACAATGGCCTCCAGAACGTCCTCCACGTTCTGCCCGGTCTTGGCGGAGATCCGCGGCGCGTCGTGGGCCTCCAGCCCGATCACGTCCTCGATCTCGGCCGCTACCCGGTCCGGCTCGGCGCTGGGAAGGTCGATCTTATTGATGACCGGGAACACCTCCAAATCGTGGTCCAGCGCCAGATAGACATTGGCCAGCGTCTGGGCCTCGATGCCCTGGGCGGCGTCCACCACCAGAACGGCCCCGTCGCAGGCCGCCAGGCTGCGGGACACCTCGTAGTTAAAGTCCACATGTCCCGGCGTGTCGATCAGATTGAAAATATATTCCTCGCCGTCCTTTGCCCGGTACACGGTACGGACGGCCTGAGCCTTGATGGTAATGCCCCGCTCCCGCTCCAGTTCCATATTGTCCAGGACCTGGGCCTGCATCTCCCGGCTGGTCAGAAGGCCGGTCATCTCGATGATCCGGTCGGCCAGCGTGGACTTGCCGTGGTCGATATGGGCGATAATGCTGAAGTTGCGGATCTTGCTCTGGTCTATGGATGGCATATGCGGATTCCTTTCATGATTCCTGTTTTCTGCTTGTCAAAGTATACCATTTTTTTGACCAACTTGCAACCTCGCGGAACCGGGTTTGTTTGGTTTGTACGGAAATCCCGTTCATCCCCCCAGCGTCATGTCCAGAAGCTCCGCCAGCGGTTCCATCGCGTTCAGCGCTTCCTCATAGGTATTGGTCTGCGCCCCTACTTCGATCAGAACCGACCTGGGCCGGACATGAAGGTTGTAGCGCAGCCCCTTTAAGTAGATCTTCCGGGTGAAGCCGGGATAATACGCCGCCGCGTCCAGCTGCATCTGCAGGCTGAATGCCAGATTGTCCTCCTTATACGGATTCGGGAGATATTCGATGGGACCGTCCGGCGTCTGGCTCATTCCGTTGAAGAACATGATCCGAGCCGTGGGCTTCCCGCCAATCTCCGTGACGAGATGGACGGCCTCGTTCACGCCGTCCCGGTGGATATCCAGAACCGCCTCAATGGACGGATTCTCCCTGAGGATCGCCGAGATCCCGTCCAACGCGTAATTATACGCGTGGTTCCGGTCCAGCTCGCCGTTCATAATGTCGTAGGCCGTGGTATCGTGGATAACCTTGTAACCTTTGTCCTGCAGAAGCTCCGTCAGACGGGTACCGATCCCGACCACGGTCGCATCCGGGTTATCGGGGCCGAAATCACAGTAGGTCTCCTGGGAATGGGTATGGTAGATCAGGATCTGCGGTTCCTGAGCCGATTTTTCGATGGAAAGATCCCGGGCAAGAAGCGCCGCAGCGTCGATCTCCTCCCGCCCCGCCGTGGTGGATGCGTGGACGCTGTAGAAGTTCTGCATCAGGAAATCAAAATCGCAAAGCTGCTCCAGCACATAGGCCGTACCCGTGACCGCCAGTCCGTCGCGCCGGTGGTACGCCGGGGTCAGGCTTGTCATCTGGCGGAACGCGATCTCCTCTTCGGACAGCGTTCCGGGTTCGCCCGTATCCGCTCCGTCCGCCTCCTGTTCGGGCCCGGCCTGCTCCCCCGCTTCCGTTCCCGCCGTTCCCCCAGGATCCGCAAGGCTGTTCTCATCCCCGTAAAGCGCCAGATACCATGCCTCGCTCATCAGTCTCTGTCTGGCCAGATAACCGGCGTAGGACGGATCCGGGTCGGAGACCGCCGGCGCCGGCGTCTCCGCGCTCTGCGCCAGGAACCGGAAGAGCGGGTTTTCGGCCCGCAGAAGCGCGGCGATCCCGCGCGCCGCGGCGTCACGGCCCGCCGTCATTTCCAGAAAACCGTCCTTCACCGTCAGCGCCTTATAAAACCACGCCGCCATCAGAACCGCGCTCACCGCCAGCATGACGCATCGCATCACGGCGCCCGCCCGATATCTGCCTCTCACGCCCTCACCGCCTTCCATCCAGTCGGTCCCGCCGGACCGGCTCCGCCGTGCTTTCGGCGTCAGGCCGCACGTCCGGTCAAAACTGTAACATCATATGCCGCATTCCTCTTCATCTTGCGGATTTTCATAAAATGCCAGGTGGATTCCCTCGGAGATCGTATATCCGAGGCGTTTCACCGTCTGGTCGATATCCGGCGGCGTCACGTAGAGCTGGCCGAATTCCGGTTCCAGAAGCTCGCTGATCAGCTGGTACTGCTCGTCCGGCGGCAGCCCGTCCAGATAATCGCCCATTCCCTTCGTCTCCATGCTGCTCCACAGCGTCCCGATCAGCGCGGAAATGGTATCGTGAACGATAGCGGCCGCTCCCACCACCGTAGGCACTCCGATCGCGAGTACCGGAACCCCGAGACTTTCCTCCGTTAAGCTGTGCCGGTGGTTCCCCACGCCGGAGCCCGGCTGGATCCCCGTATCCGTCAGCTGGATCGTGGTCCCCAGGCGCCGGATGCTTCTGGCCGCCAGGGCGTCGATGGCGATGACCAGATCCGGCGCCGTCTCATACAGGATGCCCCCGATGATCTCCGCCGTCTCCATCCCGGTCTGCGCCATGACGCCGGGCACGATGCCGCTCAGGATCACCGTTTCGTCCCCGCAGGCCGGCAGGCCGGAGGCGTCCCGCAGGTTGCGGTTGACATGGAGATTGCCCAGAACTCCCGGTCCCAGCGCATCCGGCGTCACCGACGGATTCCCCAGTCCCACCACCAGCACATGAAGCGGATCACCGGCCGGAACGGCGCGCCGCTTCCTCAGCCCCTTAAGCATCCGCCGCAGCTGGGCCGCCAGCTCCCTCGACACCTCCCGGTGGTAGCCTTCGTCCTCCCGCGCCATCTGCTTTGCTTCCATGGTCAGATAGACGCCCCGGGGCTTTCCCATGGCCTTCGCCCCTGTCTCGTCGAGGATCCTCACCTCCGTCATCTTAATGGAGCTGGACGCCTTCCGCCACTCCCGCAGGGACACGCCGGATATCTCGCCGCCTCCCCGAACGCTTTCCTTTTCCTCTACCGCCAGATCCGTCCGGATCTCAAACATCTGCCTCTCTCCTTTCCCTGATCGCACCGCGGACATTCGCTTCGGCTGCTTTCGGCTGAAAGCCGCCGGCAGACGCCGGCCGGCCGCGATCAGCACAGTATCATCTTTCGCATATTTTTTCTGAAATATGTACCGAAAATTCGTCCGAAATATGTATGTCAAGCGAAAATGAAAATGTCCCGAAAATTTTTAAACATTAGCCCTGACTGCTCAGGGCTTTTGTT
>CANQME010000062.1 GCA_947624815.1 uncultured Lachnospiraceae bacterium
TTTGATTACGATTCCAAGAAGTCCGGCGGCGTGACCATGAGCCACCTGCGTTTCGGACACAAGAAGATCAAATCCACCTACCTGATCCACACCGCGAACTTCGTGGCGTGCCACAACCCGGCATATGTCCGCAAGTACAACATGGTTCAGGAGATCGTGGACGGCGGTACCTTCCTGCTGAACTGCGCATGGAACGCAGAGGAGCTGGAGACCCATCTGCCCGGCCAGATGAAGAAGTACATCGCTGACCACAACATTCAGTTCTACACCATCGACGGCGTGAAGATCGGTATCGAGACCGGCATGGGCCCGACCCGTATCAACACGATCCTTCAGTCCGCGTTCTTCACCCTGACCGGAATCATTCCGCAGGACAAGGCGATCCAGCTGATGAAGGACGCCGCTCAGAAGACCTACGGCCGCAAGGGCGAGGATGTGGTTAAGAAGAACTGGGCCGCCATCGACGCCGGCGCTACCGGCTTCGTGAAGGTAGAGGTTCCGGAGTCCTGGAAGAACTGCGAGGACGAGGGTCTTGACTACGCGGTCGTGACCGAGGGACGCAAGGATGTCGTTGATTTCGTAAACAACGTCCAGTCCGCAGTCAGCGCGCAGGAAGGCAATAACCTCCCGGTTTCCGCGTTCAAGGATTATGTGGACGGCTCCACGCCCTCCGGCGCAGCCGCTTATGAGAAGCGCGGTATCGCAGTCGACGTTCCGGTATGGAATCCCGACAACTGTATCCAGTGCAACTTCTGCTCCTATGTATGTCCGCACGCCGTTATCCGTCCGGTCGCTCTGACCGAGGACGAGGCTGCCAAGGCTCCGGCCGACATGAAGATGCTGCCGCTGACCGGTATGCAGGGCTACAAGTTCGCAATGACCATCTCCGCTCTTGACTGTACCGGATGCGGCTCCTGCGCGAACGTCTGCCCGGGCAAGAAGGGCGAGAAGGCTCTGACCATGGATAAGCTGGCGAACCATCTGGATGAGCAGCCGGTCTTCGCTTATGGCCAGACGCTGCCGGTCAAGACGGACGTCGTCGCCAAGTTCAAAGACACGACTGTGAAGGGCAGCCAGTTCAAGCAGCCCTTACTTGAGTTCTCCGGCGCATGCGCAGGCTGCGGCGAGACTCCTTATGCGAAGCTGATCACCCAGCTGTTCGGTGATCGGATGTACATCGCCAACGCGACAGGATGCTCCTCCATCTGGGGCAACTCCTCACCGTCCACTCCTTACACGGCCAACGCCAAGGGCCAGGGCCCGGCATGGGGCAACTCCCTGTTCGAGGACAACGCTGAGTACGGCTTCGGTATGCTGCTGGCTCAGAACGCGATCCGCGACGAGCTGAAGGAGAAGGTTGAGACCCTGATCGCGAAGGACGAGGCTCCCGAGGCTGTGAAGGCGGCCGGCAAGGAATGGCTCGACACCTTCAGCGTGGGCGCTCTGAACGGAACCGCTACCGACGCTCTGGTAGAAGCTCTGAAGACCTGTGACTGCGATACGGCCAAGTATCTGGTTGCCAACGCGGACTTCCTGGCGAAGAAATCCCAGTGGGTATTCGGCGGCGACGGCTGGGCCTATGATATCGGCTTCGGCGGCGTAGACCATGTACTGGCGTCCGGCAAGGACATCAACGTCATGGTATTCGATACCGAGGTTTACTCCAATACCGGCGGCCAGTCCTCCAAGGCGACCAAGACCGGCGCTGTGGCCCAGTTCGCTGCAGGCGGCAAGGAGACCAAGAAGAAAGACATGGCTTCCATCGCCATGAGCTATGGATATGTGTATGTGGCTCAGATCTCCATGGGCGCCGACATGGCTCAGACCATCAAGGCGATCGCGGAGGCCGAGGCTTATCCGGGACCGTCCCTGATCCTGGCATACGCTCCGTGTATCAACCACGGCATCAAGAAGGGCATGAGCAAGGCTCAGACCGAGGAGAAGCTGGCGGTAGAGACCGGTTACTGGAACAACTTCCGCTTCAATCCGGCTGCAGAGAACAAGTTCACTCTGGACAGCAAGGAGCCGAAGATGGAAGGCTATCAGGACTTCTTAAAGGGCGAGGTCCGTTATGCGTCTCTGGCCATGAAGAATCCGGAGAGAGCAGCGAAGCTGTTCGCGAAGAACGAGGCAGAGGCCAAGGAGCGTTACGATTATCTGAAGAAGCTGATCGGACTGTACGGTGCGGAGTAATCCGAAGCGAAGTACGGATCGGAAAGCGGATCATACAGAGGGGAGCGTCGGGAAACCGGCGCTCTCTTTTTTGACTTTCATAAATCCGTAAGAATTCTGTTATTGATTTTAGGGGGACTCTGTGCTATAAGTGTATTAATCGTATTAGTACAGTTATTGGACTGGGAAAGGAGAGGCGGGAAATGATCTTACTGGACTATCGGGATCGGCGGCCGATCTACGAGCAGATCGTGGAGCGGTTTGTGGAACTGATGGTGACGGGCGTGATGCCCCAGGACAGCCAGATGCCTTCGGTGAGGTCCATGGCCATGGAGCTTTCGATCAATCCGAACACGATCCAGCGGGCCTATGCGGAGCTGGAGCGTCAGGGTTATATCTATTCGGTCAAGGGCAAGGGCAGCTTCGTCGCGGAGAACCGGCATATCATGGAGAGGCGCGGGGAAGAGCTGTTAAAGGAAGTGCGGGGGCTGGCAGAGCAGGCCAGGAGCCTGAGAGTTGAGAAGGAGCGGCTGTCCGCCGTGATCGACGCCGTGTATGAAGAGCCGGCGCATGTGAAGCGGAAGGAAGCCGGTTCGGACGCCGGTCTGCGGGAACAGGCGGAGCGGCAGGCGGCAGCAGGCGGCGCTGGCATGGCGCAGGAGCAGGCGGCAGCAGGCGGCGCTGGCATGGCGCGGAGCGCCGCGGCAGGACGAGAGGAGGGAGAGACATTATGATAGAGGCCATGAACCTGACGAAGCGGTTCGGCGACATCGTGGCGGTGGACCATATCAACGCCACGATCAAAGACGGCAGCGTCTTCGGCCTGATCGGCACCAACGGCGCGGGGAAGAGTACATTTCTGCGCATGATGAGCGGGGTGCTGCGGCCGGATGAGGGCAGTGTAACCATAGATGGGAAAGAGGTTTATGAGGATACACAGGTTAAAAGCCGGTTCTTTTATATTTCCGACGACCAGTATTTCTTCAGCAACTCGACTCCCGAAGAGATGATGAATTTCTACCGTGCCGTATACCCGCGGTTTAACCGGGAGCGGTTCATCCATCTGATGGAGAGCTTCGGACTGGACCGGAGACGGAAGATCAATACCTTCTCCAAGGGCATGAAGAAGCAGGTGTCGGTGATCTGCGGGGTCTGCGCCGGGACGGATTACCTGTTCTGCGATGAGACCTTCGACGGGCTTGACCCGGTGATGCGCCAGACCGTGAAGAGTATTTTCGTGGGAGATATGCAGGAGCGGAACATGACGCCGATCATCGCGTCCCATAACCTGCGGGAGCTGGAGGATATCTGCGATCATGTGGGGCTGCTGCACAAGGGCGGCATCCTGCTGTCGAAGGATCTGGACGATATGAAGCTGAACATCCATAAGGTTCAGTGCGTCCTGCAGCCCGGCAGGACGGCGGAAGACATCAAGGGGATCACGGTCTTCAATGCGGAGGAGAGAGGCAGTCTTCTGACCCTGACCGTCCGGGGCAGCCGGGACGAGGTGGAGACGGCGATGCACAGCTGCGAGCCGATCTTCGCGGAGATCATTCCTCTATCCCTGGAGGAGATATTTATCAGTGAAACGGAGGTGGCAGGCTATGACATCAAGAAACTTGTGCTTTAAGCTGATGCGGGAGGATCTGAAGCGCAGGCTTTGGACGGTCGCCTTCAGCATCGTCAGCATGGTGTTCGCGCTGGTCGTTCCCGTCGCCATGCAGTGCAGCAATTTCTCGCGGGAGCTGGCGGATATGTCCTTATCCCGGCGCTATTCGCAGATGAACCGCATCGTGACGGCGCTGTGGTTCAATATTCCCGTGATCCTTATCCTGATGGTCTCGTCTGTTCTCTGGGCTGTCAGCGGATTTCAGTACCTGCATAACCGGCAGAAGGTGGATTTCTACCACAGCATCCCGGTGAAGCGTCATCAGCTGTTCCTGGCGGCGTACGCGAACGGGATCCTGGTACCGCTTGCATGTTATGCGCTGGCCCAGGCGGCGTCCGTCTGCTTCCTTCTGTCGGCCGGGATCGGTCCGGACCGGATCGGCAGCCTTCCGTGGCAAAGCCTGCTGATCAATTCGGTCTACTACTGCCTGATCTATACCACCGTGGTCATCGCCATGATGATGACCGGTCATGTGGTGGTGGCGCTTCTGGGAGCGGGCGTATTCTTCGGTTACGGTCCGGCCGCCGTCGGTCTGGGCGTGCTGTTCTGCGAGAACAATTTCCGCACCTGGCTGTACGGAATGGGAGTCACCAGGGCTATAGACCTGCTTCTCATGCGGCTTCTGCGGTACACATCGCCGCTTGTGAATTACATTCTGGCCCTGGAAGAGTTCACGGAAGGTACCTGGAGCCTGTGGCGGGCTCTGCCGGTGCTTCTGGTGACGGCTGCGTTTGCCCTGCTTGCCTACGGACTGTACCGGCTGCGGGCCTCGGAAGCGGCGGGACGGGCCATGGCCTTTGAGAAGACGAGGGCGGTGATCCGCATTCTGATCACGATTCCGGTGGGAATCGCCGGAGGAATGTTCCTCGGAGACTTTGTAAAAGGCGTCGGCTGGCTGGCGTTCGGAACGATCTGCGGCGTACTGCTGACCCATTGCCTGATGGAGATCATTTACCATTTCGACTTCCGTAAGCTTTTCGCCAACCGCTATCAGCTGGTTTTATGCGCGGTGCTGGCGCTGGCGGCCAATGTGGCGGGATACTACGATCTGTTTGGCTATGACAGCTGGTATCCGGAGGCGGATGAGATCGTGGATGCGACGGTGTACGAGCCGAACGCAGGATCCTGGATCACTTACGGAGAAGTGGAGTTTGAGGAGGCGGGAAATAATGATGCCGATTATATGGAATCGCTGATCCTGGACGCCGGCAGGGAATACGACGGACATTATGTCTGGAACTATGACAGCGGAAACCATTACCGGATGTCGAATATGAAGCTGACGGATGCGTATACGGTGTCTGAGTTGGCGAGGCGCAGCGCGGAGAACGAGAAGCAGATGCGCTTCAAGCAGGGATATCACAGCGGCTATCGGACGATCTACCTGCGTGTGAAGCTGAAAAGCGGCAGACAGGTCTACCGTATGTATAATTATGCGGAGGCCTCCGGAGAGAGCGAGGAGCTGTTCCGCTCCATCCTGGAAAGCGCGGAGTATAAGAAAGGAATCTATCCGGTCATGGATCAGACGGCGGAGGATCTGGCGGCGGTCTATTTTATGCAGAACGGCTCCAGCGCCGATTCGCCCATGGAGCTTGACGCGGCGGGCCGGGAGGCGGTGCTGGCGGCGTTTCAGCAGGATATGCTGGATATGACGTTTGAGACCATGGCCCATGAGCTTCCGATCGGTACGATCCAGTTCAGGACCCAGGCTCATGAGGAAGCGATCCGGTACAATAACGAGCTTCTGGAGCTGGTCGATTCGCGCGCCGGTATGGGCTTCGGCGATCTGACCGGACGCTGCGTCTATCCGGTGTACCCGTCCTTTACGCGGACACTTGCGCTGCTTGAGGAGGCGGGAGTGGAGATCCGGACGCTGGCGGACGAGGACATCACCGGCATCGATATCTATTATTACGGAAACCAGTACCGCATGAGCGCGGAGCAGGAAGAGGTAAATGCGGACGGCACGGAGGCAGAAGGTGCAGATGCGGAAGAGCTGCCGAAAGCGGAGACGGAACATGCGGTTGCGGAGGATGTGCCGAAAGCGGAGACGATCTCGTTTGAGGGAGAGGTGAAATACGACGATCCGGAGGATATCCAGGCGCTGGCGCCGGGGCTTGTGTACAGCGAGTACGTCTGGATGAATTCCGATTACTACGACAGGAAGAATCTGGCAGACGGCGTAAATGTGTCCGTGCGAATCCGCCGGAACGGTACGCACAGGACAGCGGCCGGCGAGTACAACGGCCAGTGGACGGAGGAGCTGGACTGCGAGCTCGATCTGTCGAAGCTGCCTTCGGAGACCGCGCAGAAGTACGGGTTGTGGAACTGAGAGGATCCGGCTCGGCGGATGCGGTTCTGAGGTGTGGGAATGTCAGGATGCGGATTCCCGGCAGGAGAACGCTTCGGATATGGACTTCTGAGGTGTGAATTGCAGGCTGCAGCTTTCGGTGAGAGTTGCCGGGATGCGGATTCCCGGCAGGAGAACGCTTCGGATATGGATTTCTGAGGTGTGAATTGCAGGCTGCAGCTTTCGGTGAGAGTTGCCGGGATGCGAATTCTCGGAGCACAGGAGGGAAATGACCCGAATGGATTGACATTTCCGAGGAAAAAGGGTAAGATGATAGAAAAAGACAAGGGGGTACCTCTATCATGGCATTTATCGATTTTGACGATATCAGCAAGACTCTGGCGGGCAAGGGCAAGGAAGCTGCGCAGAGAGCCAGGGACGTGGCGGAGATCGTACAGCTGAAGGCGCAGGCCACCTCAGAGAAGAACAAGGTGAAGTCGCTCTATGCGGCCATCGGACAGCTTTACTACAAGAACCACAGGGACGAAGCGGACAGCGAATATCAGTCCATCGTAGACGAGATCACGAAGAGCCTGGAGGCGGTCGCCGATTTCCAGGAGAAGATCCGGAAGCTGGACGGAACCGTAGTCTGTCCATCCTGCGGCGCAGTCATTAAGAAGGGCAACGCGTTCTGCGGAAAATGCGGCGCGGCGGCTCCGGAGCCTGTCGTGGAAGACGAGGATCTGTTCGAGGAAGCCGGAGAAGAAGCAGAGCCGGTGGTTGTCGACGAGGAGCAGGTTGTCGAGGACGTGGTGGAAGAAGCCGCTCCGGAAGCGGAAGAGGCCGAAGAAGAGGTCAAGAGCGGGGATACCGCCGAGTAAGGCAGAATCCGCAGACCGGAACCGGAGGGAGTGTGCGGACGGATGGTCTGCGGCGGGATGCTGTGCGCTGGAAACGGTGGACGGATGGTCCGCGGTGGGATGCTGTGCGCAAGGAACGGCGGACGGACAGACTGCGGCAGGATGCTGTGTGAAGAAAAAACAGACGAAGAAGACCCCGGCGGTCGTATGTGTACCTGTCGGGGTCATTTTTTCATTATTTCGATCTGCATATAAATCTGTTCTGTGTATGCTTGCGTTCTGCGTATAAATCCATTCTATATATCATTTCGTTCTGCGTATCGTACAGTTCAGTGCGTTATGCTGTTCAGTGTAACATGTATTTCTGTGTATCACGTTGCTATGCGGAAAATTCCGCCTGTACTTTATTTTTCTGTATCATTGTCCTTCCCGAGAAGGTAAGTAAACACGCCGCAGCCGACAGCCAGTACCAGTCCGAGGAGGATCTGGCCCGTGCTCAGACTGCCGAGCTGTCCGAACAGGCCCGTATTATAGAAAATGGCGAACGGCGACGCGATGATCAGTCCCAGGATCGCGCAGTAGGTCGTGACGCCGTATTTCTCGAAAAGAAATGTGATCAGCCGGGCGATCAGGAAGATGCCCAGCAGGACGCCGATGCCGAAGGGCAGCAGCAGGACGCCGGCGGAGAACATTCCGCCGATATCGAAATGGCGCAGCGCTTCCAGGAATGTCTTGATCGTATTGATGATGCCGTAATAGTAGCCAAGGATCATCATCACCAGGGAGCCGCTGACGCCGGGGATCACCATGGTGGCCGAGGCGACGACCCCGACAAGGAACAGGGCGATCAGCGTTCCGGGGGCGGCGGTGAATGTCCGCAGCACATCGTCGTCCGCGTTGATCATCGGCAGGAAGACCGCTACGGCGAACAGGATCAGGAAGGCCAGGACGCCTGCAAGTCCGATAGAGGCGCCGATTCGCTTCATTTCTCTCCGAAGGGAGAGAAGGAGCGTGGGCAGGCCGCCCAGGATCAGTCCGACGAAAGCCATACAGGTGACGAAGGTATGCTCGCTCAGCAGGAATTCAATCGCGTAGGTAAAGCCGACGATGCCCATGGCGCATCCGATCAGCAGGGGCAGCAGCGTCCTTACGCTTGCTTTCCAATCCTTAAACAGGTTGGAGACCGCTGCGATGATCCTGTCGTAGATCCCCATGGAGACGGCCATGGTGCCGCCGCTGACGCCGGGGATGATGTTGGCGATTCCGATGAAAACGCCTTTAATGATGTCCATGATTGCTGTCATGTCTGAATCCTCTCTTATTCTGAGTTCTGTTATATTTCAATCTCTATTTCTGTGTTAAGCGGATGCAGCAGAAATGCCGGCAGTTTCTGTATTCGTATTGAATCCGGATATTTCCGCTTCTGCAGATGATTATAAAGGGACGCGTCCGATCTGTCAACCGGCTTTGCCGTGGATGAAAGCGGCGGAGCGCTTTGCCATGGGCGGCAAGCCGTCAGGCATGGATTTTTTACCGAAGATGGCAGAATTAAGCCGGGGTGGGAACCATGACCGAATACGGTTCCTATTTTTCATGTTACAATCTGCCGGTTTTCACGTTTTATAAGTAGTGCTCTCCGGGGAACACGTATTATAAGGAAAGAGGTGATGCCATGAAGCGTTTCTCCTTTTATCATGAGTAACTGACTGAAGTTCTTCAAGAGAAGGGGGCCTGTCGCGAGCAGGTCTCCTTTTCGTGTTTGTCAATATTTAATTTTTCACATATTTATTGATTCTGCATCCCGCCTGTGATAGACTGTGAGCAGTAAATAAAACAGGAGGACTGACAGTATTATGAGCCTGAAACAATCATTGGATACGATCTGCATTCAGGGCGGATGGCAGCCGAAGAACGGCGAGCCCAGGGTCCTGCCGATCTACCAGAGCACCACATTCAAATATGAGACCAGCGAGCAGATGGGACGCCTGTTCGATCTGGAGGAGAACGGATATTTCTACACCAGACTGGCCAATCCAACCAACGACATGGTGGCCGATAAGATCTGCAAGCTGGAGGGCGGCGTGGCCGCCATGCTGACATCGTCCGGTCAGGCAGCCAATCTGTTCGCCATCATCAATATCTGCTCCAAGGGCGATCATGTGGTCAGCGCCGCCACGATCTATGGAGGCACTTCGAACCTGTTTACGGTGACGCTGAAGCGCTTCGGCATCGAGTGTACGCTGGTGGATCCGGACACGCCGGAGGAGGAGCTTGAGAAGGCGTTTCAGCCCAACACGAAGGCGGTCTTCGGCGAGACCATCGCTAATCCGGCCCTGGTGGTTCTGGATATCGAGAAATTTGCCCGCCTGGCCCATAAGCACGGCGTGCCTCTGATCGTGGACAATACATTTGCCACGCCGATCAACTGCCGGCCATTCGAGTGGGGTGCGGATATCGTGACCCATTCCACCACCAAGTACATGGACGGCCATGCGATGACCGTTGGCGGCTGCATTGTGGACAGCGGGAATTTCGACTGGGACGCCCATGCGGACAAGTATCCGGGGCTGACTACGCCGGACGAGTCCTATCACGGCGTGATCTATACGAAGAAGTTCGGCAAGGCCGGTTATATCACCAAGGCGACGGCCCAGCTGATGCGGGATATGGGACCGATCCAGGCGCCCCAGAATGCATTTCTGCTGAATGTGGGCCTGGAGACACTCCATCTGCGGATGCCCAGACACTGCGAGAACGCCCTGAAGGTGGCGCAGTATCTGAAGGGACGCGACGATGTGGCCTGGGTGAATTATCCGGGACTTGAGGGTGATAAATACTATGACCTGGCGAAGAAATATATGCCCAACGGCACCTGCGGCGTCATTTCCTTTGGACTGAAGGGCGGCAGGACTGCGGCGGCGGAGTTTATGGACCGGCTGAAGCTGGCGGCAATCGTGACCCATGTGGCGGACGCCAGAACGTCGGTGTTGCATCCGGCCAGCCATACCCACAGACAGCTGAGCGACGAGCAGCTGGTGGAGGCCGGCGTGGATCCGGCAATGATCCGGCTGAGCGTCGGTATCGAGGGCGTGGAGGACATTATCGCCGACCTGGAGCAGGCGTTAGATGCGTAGGATAGAGACTGAGCCGCCGGTACCGGCGCATGGATTAAGCCGGTGTCCGGAGACATCGGCGAGTGACCTGCACTGACGTCCGTCGGTGCCAGTGTGCGGACTGAGTTGACGTCTGCGGGACAGGCGCGTGGGATGGACCGATGTCTGCGGGACAGGCGCGTGGGATGGACCGATGTCTGCGGTACAGGAGCGTGGATTGAGCCGGCGTCCGGCGGTAACGGAGTATGAATGACATCAGCGCCCGGCATCTGCCGGGTGTTGGTGCGCGTGGACGTTGTCACGAATTGGGAAAGGATTGTCATTTTCATATGGATAAAAGAAGATTCAGCAGGCCGGTCGACCTGAAGCAGATCCGCATTACGGACGAATTCTGGCAGCGGGAGCAGGAGCTGGTGCGAAAAGAGGTAATCCCGTACCAGTGGGAAGCGCTGAACGACCGGGTAGACGGCGCCGCTCCCAGCTACTGCATGCATAATTTCCGGGCGGCGGGACGGCTGGTGCGGGAGAAGAAGGCGGCGGGAACGTCCTTCGCGGCTCCGGCTTATACCTATCGGGGCTTCGAGGTGCTGCCGGAGGATCCGGCGCATCCGGATCCAGACCGGTTCTACGGCTTTGTCTTCCAGGACACGGATTTCAGCAAATGGATCGAAGCAGTGGCCTATACACTGACCTGGCATCCGGATCCGGAGTTGGAGAAGACAGCCGACGAAGCCATTGAGACGGTCTGCGCGGCCCAGTGGGAGAACGGGTATCTGGATACCTACTATATCTTAAGCGGCATGGACCGGTCGTTCACGAATCTGAAGGACCATCACGAGCTGTACTGTCTGGGGCATCTGACTGAAGGCGCTGTGGCTTACTACCAGGCGACCGGAAAGGACAGGCTACTGAAGGCGGCCTGCCGGTTTGCCGACTATGTGGCGTCGGTGTTTGGGACGGAGGAAGGCAAGCGCAGAGGGTATCCCGGCCATGAGATTGCCGAGATGGCACTTGTGAGGTTATATGAGGTTACAGGTTGTGAGAAATACCTGCGGTTGGCCGAGTTTTTCCTGAATCAGCGAGGAACGGAGCCACACTATTTCATCGAAGAAGAGAAAGAAAGGTGGCTCTATGAGCAGCGGGGAAGAAGCGGCGTGGGAGGAGAAGCGGCTGTGAGGGCCGAGAACGACGTAAAGGGAGAAGAGGCTGCAAAGGCAGAAGACGACGCGGCGGGCGAACTTGCAGCAAAGGCAGAAGGCGGCGCGGCGGGCGAATCTGCAGCCAAGGTAGAGAGCGATACGGCTAGCGAATCTGCAGCCGTTGAGACGAAAGCTTCGCGGAAATTCCCCGCCAGGATCCGCGCGCTGACCGCCGCGGATTACGCCTACTATCAGGCCCATCAGCCGGTCCGGGAGCAGTCGGAGGCGGTGGGTCACGCGGTGCGCGCCGGGTACCTGTATTCCGGCATGGCCGACGTGGCGAGGCTCAGGGAGGACGAGGCCATGTTCGCTGCCTGCGAGCGCCTCTGGAACAGTATCGTCAGTGAGAAGCTATATATCACCGGCGGCGTGGGCGGCACCAGCCACGGGGAGGCATTTTCCTATCCCTATGACCTGCCGAACGACGCGGCTTATTCGGAGACCTGCGCGGCCATCGCTCTGGCGTTCTTCGCCCGGCGGATGCTGCAGATCTGTCCGTCCTCCCGATACGCGGATGTGATGGAGCAGGCGCTATATAATACGGTGCTTGCGGGCATGGCGCTGGACGGCAAAAGCTTCTTCTATGTGAACCCGTTGGAGGTCACGCCGGAGGCGTGCCGCAGGGACAGCCGCTTAAGCCATGTGAAGCCGGTGCGGCAGAAATGGTTCGGCTGCGCATGCTGTCCCCCGAACCTGGCGCGGATCGTAAGCTCCGCCGGCGTCTACGCGTACACGGAGAATGAGGATACGCTGTGGTTTCATCTGTATATGGGCGGGCAGGTGGTCAAGACCATCGGAGCCGGTCCGGATTCTGCGGGCGGCAGCCTGACGCTTCAGGTGGAGACCGGGATTCCTTGGAGCGGGAATGTGAAGATCAGAGTCTCCGGCGCTGTGCCGAAGAATACGTCTGCATGCGGCGAGACCAGTGCGGTATCGAAGGATGTGTCGGCAAGCGGCGTGTCCGGTCGACCGGTTGTCTGCACCCTGGCGCTTCGCATCCCCGGATGGAGCGGCGACTGGCATGCGGATATCGTCTGCGGCGGGCAGAAGCAGGAGGCGTCCCGGATCGAGGACGGATACCTGTATGTAACCGGCGCCTGGCAGAAAGGCGACTGCATTTCCCTGGAATTCCCCATGGATGTGCATGTGAAGACCGCCAATGTGCGGGTTCGGGAGGATCTTGGCAAGGCGGCGTTCGTGCGGGGACCCGTCACCTACTGCGCAGAGGAGGCGGACAACGGAAAGGATCTGTACCGCTACCGGGCGGATATGGAGAGAATCTGCCGTCCGGCAGGCGGAGCTTGCGGCGTTGCGGCCGGAGAAGGGGGCGCTATGGATGGAATGGGCGGCTCTGACGGGAACGGAGCGGCATCGGGAACGTCCGGCATCCGCGTCGAGATGACCGAGCAGTTGGGGCATCCCATGGCCGTTCTGAAGGTGCCGGCGAAGAGACTGACCGCAGCGGAAGATGCGGCTGTGCCGGATGGAGGATTCCCGGATGCGGACGGAACTTCAGGGAAGGCGCTGCGCCCGGCATCCGGCTCTCTTTACCATGATTATGTGCCGCCCGTCGAAGAAGACGCCGTTCTCACGCTGATTCCCTACTATGCGTGGGCGAACCGCGGAGAAGGCGAAATGACCGTGTGGATTCGGGTATAATTTGCGAGAGAAAAGAGGCAGAACAGATCATGACAATCAAAGATATGAAGATCGGGGAGAGCGCCGTGATCGACGTGGTCGGCGGCGAAGGCGCGCTTCGGCAGCATTTCCTGGACATGGGCGTCATCCCCGGCGCCGAGGTGACGGTGGTGAAATTCGCCCCGATGGGAGATCCGGTCGAGCTCCGCATCCACGGCTACGAGCTGACCCTGCGGCTGGACGACGCGGCCCAGATCACGGTGAACCGGACCGGAGCGAAGAAAGAAGAGGCAGCGGTCGCAGCCGGTGCAAAGCAGGCGGAGACCGGCCGTAAGGCGAAGAAGCGCTCCGTGGCCCATCCGTATTTCGGCGAGCCCGGCGTCCATCACGAGAAGCAGACGGAGAATCCTCTGCCGGACGGTCATATCCTGACCTTCGCCCTGGTGGGCAACCAGAACTGCGGCAAGACGACGCTCTTTAACCGTCTGACCGGCGCCAACCAGCACGTGGGCAATTTCCCGGGCGTCACCGTGGACCGGAAGGACGGAGCGATCCTGGGCCATCCGAAGACCTCGATCACCGACCTGCCGGGCATTTATTCCATGTCGCCCTACTCTAGCGAGGAAGTGGTGTCCCGGAATTTCGTCCTGAAGGACGAGCCGGACGCCATTATCAATATCGTGGACGCCACCAACATCGAACGCAATCTCTACCTGACCATGCAGCTTCTGGAAATGAACCGGCCCATGGTGGTGGCGCTGAATATGATGGACGAGCTGACCGGCAACGGCGGCTCCATCGACGTCAACGCGATGGAGGCCCAACTGGGAGTCCCCGTGGTTCCGATCTCCGCGGCGAAGAACAAGGGCATCGAGGAGCTGGTGACCCACGCTCTTCATATCGCCAAATACCAGGAGAAGCCGATGCGCTTGGATTTCTGCTCCAAGGACGACTTCGGCGGCGCGGTACACCGCTGCCTTCACGCGGTTGTTCATCTGATCGAGGATCATGCAGAAAACGCCGGGATCCCGGTGCGTTTCGCCGCCAGCAAGGCCATCGAGGGAGACCAGCTGATCATCGACCAGCTGGAGCTCGACCAGAACGAAAAGGAGCTGCTGGAACATATCACGCTTCAGATGGAGGCGGAGAGGGGCCTGGACCGCAGCGCCGCCATCGCGGACATGCGGTTCCGCTTCATCGAGAAGATCTGCACGGAATGTGTCAATAAACCTCATGAGAGCAAGGAGCATGTGCGCAGCGAGAGACTGGACCGCATCCTGACTGGCCGCTACACGGCGATCCCGGTATTCGTCTGCATTATGGCGGCGGTCTTCTATCTGACCTTTAACGTGATCGGCGCCTGGCTCCAGGGCCTTCTGGAGACGGCCATCGCCGCTCTCACGGACGTCACGGCGGCGGCCATGGCGGCAGCCGGGGTCAACGAGGTGCTTCAGGATCTGGTGCTTTCCGGCATCTTCGAGGGCGTCGGAAGCGTCCTTAGCTTCCTGCCCATCGTGGTCACCATGTTCTTCTTCCTGTCCCTTCTGGAGGACAGCGGATACATTGCCAGGGTGGCGTTCTTCATGGATAAGCTGCTGCGCAGGATCGGACTTTCCGGACGCAGCATCGTGCCGATGCTGATCGGCTTCGGCTGTACGGTGCCGGCCGTCATGGCGACCCGCACGCTTCCCAGCGAACGGGACCGGCGCATGACGATCCTGCTGACGCCGTTCATGAGCTGCACCGCCAAGCTGCCGATCTACGCGTTCTTTGTGAACGCGTTCTTCCCCGGCAAGGGCGGTTTCATCATGACGGGGCTGTATCTGTTGGGCATCGTCGTGGGGATCCTGGATGCATTTCTCTATAAGAAGGTGCTCTTTAAGGGCGAGGCGGTGCCGTTCGTCATGGAGCTGCCCAACTACCGTCTGCCCAGCGCCAGAAGCACCCTGCAGCTGATGTGGGAGAAGGCGAAGGACTTCCTGGAGAAGGCATTTTCCGTGATCCTGGTGGCGACGGTTGTGGTCTGGTTTTTGCAGAGCTTCAGCCTGCGGTTCGATCTGGTGGAGGATTCGGCGGACAGCATCATGGCCATGCTGGCCGGGATCCTGGTGCCGTTCTTCCGGCCGCTGGGCCTGGGCGACTGGCGGATCTGCACGTCCCTGATCAGCGGATTCATGGCCAAGGAGAGCGTTGTCTCCGTTCTGGAGGTGCTCTTCGGGGCGCAGGGCGGCATCACGGCCGTCCTCGGCACGGCGGAAGCCGGGGCTCTGCTGATCTTCAGCCTACTCTACACCCCCTGCGTGGCCGCCATTGCGTCCATCAAGCGGGAGCTGGGAGGCAAATGGGCCTTCGGCGTGGTTATATGGCAGTGCGTGGTGGCGTGGTGCTGCGCGTTTCTGTTTAAGATTGTTCTGGGAGCGTTCCTGTAGGAAACGATTGCAGGAAGGGCGTACAGGCGGCGCGGAAGCAGGCTGACGCCGTACCGGGCAGACGCCGAACCGGGGATGAAAGAATTGAAGTAAAGGAGTAACCGAGAGAGGGTGTTCTGAAACAAGGACATCCTCTTTTTTTGCGCGCAGAATCTGAATATGTCAATATTGTCCTAATTTTTGGTCATCTATCTACCTAATATCCCAACTCGGAATATGATATATATTTAGTACAGGCAGGGAAGAAAAGCCTGATAGAATAGGAAAGGGGATGAATGATTGACAAAAAACGCAGTAAAGTTATTAGCAGGGGGACTGGCGGCAGCTCAGCTGCTGTCCGGCGCAGTAGCCGTTCTGGCCGGTCCTGCAGACGAAGTTGTAACCAGAGAGACGGCGGAATCGACCGTCCAGGCGGAGGCGAAGAGCAGATCGGAGGGTAGCGGCGATATCGGAAGGTCCGGAGAATCGGGGAGGAAGGCGACGCCCGGCGATGCGGAGAAAAGGGCGACGCCCGGCGACGCGAAGAGGAAGCCTAGGCGGCCCGAACCGGATAACAGCCAGTCGGTCATATCGCCGGAAGAGGTGTTTCTTCTGGTGCGGGACGGCAAGACGAGCGTCGTGGTGATGCCGGCGGATTCGGATATTCTGTACGGCCTTCTGGATGAAAACGGAAATCATGTACCGAATCACAGAAACTGGAAGTCTCCGGCCAACGATATGGTCGTCTTCCAGAATGTGAAGCCCGGAAGATATACATTAGAGGTGATCGCCGGAGTGGCCGTGTCGGATGCGGGCAATGCGGCTGTCTGGAAGATGCCGGGTGCATTTACCTTTGACGTGCCGGGGCCAGACGGCGATCCCTTCGATCCCGACGATCCCGACGATGATCCGCCCTTCGTGAATCCCCAGGATACGATTCGAAGCGCGGACGGAAGAACCTTTACGATCATGGACACCAGCCCGGATCAGGAGTACGCCCTGTTCCTCGACGGGACAGATAAACCGGCGACCGACTGGTTGCGGGGAAACGGAACCAGCCTGATCTTCCGCGATCTGGACAGGTTCCTGGACTATGAACCGGCGACCAGACGCTATCACGGCGAGGATCCATTTAAACCGACCATTGTAATCATTCATACGCTCCCCTTGCCGGGCGCTCTGGTAGCGAATATCTATTTCGACTCCAAGACCGGCGGAAGCGTCCTGCAGGTCAACGCCAAGGCCGGATATGGGTACGCGCTGCTGGATGAAAAGGGCGAGCAGATCAGCTGGGATAAACTGCACCTCTGGGGAGTCTATGTCCTGGATTCGGGGAATATAGAAGTCCTTCCGAATAAGAGAGACTTCTTTGTACCGGAACTGGACGGCTGGATCCGGTTCTTCGTACCGGCGGGCGGATCCTTCCGAATCGGGGCGGCGCTGCCCGGAGCGGCGTCGATGTACGATAAGACCGGTACCTACTACGCGGAGGCAGTTCATTTTAATAAGACCTTTATCAGCGGATGGTTAAAACGGTTTCAGCTTATCATAGCTCCGGCGTACCCGTACAGTGAATATGCGCTGTATAACCTGACCAAGAAAGAAATGGAAGAGCCGTGGGAGCGTCCGACAAACGGAGAGGTATGGTTCCAGGGAATGGATTTCAATGACACGTATCGGGTTCTGGCGCGGCCCATCAGCGAGGATGCGAACCGGGCGGTGAACGATTATGAGCCGAAGACGGGCGTGGATATCCGGAAGGAAGAGATTCCCAAAGCGACGCCCGGAGACGCGGAACGCGGGAAGGCGACGCCCAGCGACGCACGGCGCGATAAGGCGACGCCTGGCGGCGCGCAGCGCGGCGGAGCGGAGTGAAATGTCAGAAGTTTGCTCCCGGTGATGTGGGGCGCGGACGGGTGATGTCCTGCGATTCGAAGCATGGAAAGTATGACCAGCATTTGGAAACATGGGATCGTATCACACTGTGATATAGAACATAGAAACACAGCGTACAGCGGTACAGGAAGGGGGTGACTTACGGGCAACATAATTACAGCGGTTCGGTAAAGGTACCGCGCGATCAATAAATATTCTCATAAAATAATGCATACAGCCCCGGATGGCGGGCGTGACCTCTGCGTCATACCGCTGACGGGGCTTTCTCCTTCCCTGTGAACGGTCGGTCCGGCAAATGTACCGTGTCAAATCCTGTCAGTCAGATGGATGGGAAGGAGGCGATGGGACAATACATACGCGGGTATGGGGTATCGTTCGGGTGGAGCAAAGAAAAGTTGTCGTGGAGTACCCTACTCTACGACAGCCTCTGAAAGCTATATTTCCTTTAACGCAATAGATTTTACAAAAGAATGGGAAATTTGTCAATATTGCCCGCACCGAAAAAATCTTAAGATTTTTTGTAGTAGCTCAAGCATAAGGAGGTCATCACAATGTTAGAAAATGCAGGAAATCTCTATCTGGCACTGGAAATGAAGAGCGGACAGAAGTACATCGCTGAGAGAATGGAAAGTGGGGAACTGGTCTTTCTGGCGCCCTGGACCGGCGCGGCGGACCATGCGGTCGCTAGCGGGGATCCGACGCCGCTGGCGGAGTACGCCAGGCGATGGCTGGACAGCGTGAAGCCCCAGGTGAAGGAATCTTCCTATATGAAATACTGGAACCTGCTGTATTCCTATATCATTCCGGAACTTGGCGGCACGCAGTGGGGCGCGCTTGACAGGGATATGATCGAAGCCTTCTGCGGCAGGATGCTGGCGTCTGGCGGGAAAAAGCAGAAGGGGCTTTCGGCAAAGACGGTTACAGATATCATGTCCGTCCTGCGACGGATCTTCTGTTATGCCTCCGACCATGGGGCTGCGGAGACGTTCAGTATTTCCTCTATCACGGTGAAGAAGGAAGCCAAGGAGATGAAATGCCTGACCAGGAAGCAGCAGGAGAAGCTGTACCGCTATCTCCGCCTGAATCTCACCGGACGGAACCTGGGGCTTCTGGTCTGCATGTTTGCAGGGCTGCGTCTGGGAGAGGTCTGCGCCCTGCGGTGGGAGGATATCTCCTTTGCAGAGCAGACGATTTATGTGCATCAGACAATGCAGCGGATCCAGACGAAGGACGACCCGTCCAGGAAGACGAGGATCGTCATCACGCCGCCCAAGAGCGGCAGTTCGGTGCGGAGGATCCCGATCCCGAGGGAGCTGATGAGAATCCTTTATACCTGCCGGAAGGGGCAGAGCGGGTATATCCTGACGGGGACGAAAGAAACGTTTGTGGAGCCGAGGACGATGGAGCGGCATTTTGACGGGATCCTGCGGAAGCTGGGGATGGAGCATGTGAATTTCCATGCGCTGCGCCATACCTTTGCGACACGGTGCGTTGAGATGGAGTTCGATGTGAAGAGCCTAAGTGAGATCCTTGGGCATGCGAATGTGAATATCACGCTGAACCGGTATGTACACCCGACGATGGAGCTGAAACGGAGGAACATGCAGAAGCTGTCGGTACTGATGGCGGTCGGATAGGCGCGGACAGGGCGCGCAGGCGGGCCATTCCGGAGAGCTTCCGGATAGGCGCAGACCGGGCGCGCAGGAGGGTTCGTTCGGAGAGCTTCCGGATAGGTGAGGATCCTTCAGGGGCATGCCTCAGGGGATGGATTCCCATAAGAAGTCGTAGAGTAGGGTACTCTACGACGCGGTTCATCGTCAGTAAGAGATGAACCCGATCCTATACTGGACGGTTATAAAGATAATTATACTTCCAGAAGCCTTTTTCAGCTATAAAAAGCTTTTCCAAAGACAAAACCCGAATGGGGATTCGTGAGCCTTGTGGAGACGTTTCCTCTGAAGGGGGTCATAACGGCCACAGTATATGCCGGATGAACCTGTCATGCGGCGGGGCAGCGTCTATGCGCCGTCACGCGCCGGTTCCGGCATATCCGATATGGCGGCAGGCATCCGGAACGGCCGAAGAGGACGGGGCGGAATGGCGAAGCCTACCCATTTGAGAAGATCGGGGAAGGCACAGCCGGACGTCCGGGAGAGGCCAGGGATGGATGGCGAAGCCTGCCCTTACGGGCGGAGCAGACCTGCAGGATGCGCGGACCGGATTGTCGAAGTGAAGGGCAGGACAGAGGGGAGCGTCATCGGAAATGCTGTGGTACGTGATACAGACCTATACGGGCAGGGAAGAGCAGCTGGTGAAGATGATCCGAAAGCAGATGCCAAAGGAATGCTACGGGGAATGCTTCGTGGCGTATTACGAACAGCTGCGGGATCGGAGGCAGGAGAACCAGATCCATATATTGAGGCTGTTCCCCGGATATCTGTTCATCTCTACGGACGACGTGGAGCGGCTGTTTCGGTGCCTGAAGACGATCCCCGCCATGACGAAGATCATGGCGAGCGGAGCCTTCGTATTCACGCCGCTGTTCGCGGGCGAGGCGGAATTCCTGCTGAAGATCATGGACGCCGACCGTGTGGTGCGGCTGACCTATGCGGCCACAGACGGCAGGAACCATGTATCCTATCTGTCAGGGCCGCTCACGCAGTGCCGGGATCGGATCCGGAGATACCGGTTCCGCGACCGGTACGCGGAGGTGAAGCTGCAGATCGCAGGGCAGGAGAAGATCGTGCGGATGGGGATCATTCTGAATGACGACGTCCGCCGGGAGATGGTGTACGGCAAGGTAGAGGCGCGGATCACAGCGCCTGCGAAATATACCGTGACCGGCGCCGGCCAGGACTGCGGCGCTGCAGGAGACCCGGGGGATCACAGACTCGCGTCCGGGTTCCATAAAGGGGACAATGTAGCGGTCATCGACGGGGCCTTTGAGGGAAATGTAGCCGTGATCAGCCAGGTAAAGGGCCGGACGGTGGGAATCATTGTCCGCATGTTCGACCGGGAGATTCTCGTGGAGCTGCCGGCAGAAAGCGTCAGGAGGCTCGCATAGGCTGCAATCAACTGAATAAGAATGGAATCGGAAGGCTGGCTTGACCGGCCTTTTTTCTATATTGATAGAGACGGAAAACAGGGATGGAAGGAGGAGAACGTGGTGCGCTGGTATAAACTGAAGACCTGGAATGGCGGCGAGGAAGCGCTGGTGAAAGAGATCAGACGGACTGTGCCGCCGTATCTGTATGAAGAGGTATTCGTCATTTACAACGAGCGGAATCTGAGACGCCAGCAGCGCAATATCATCGAGCAGGAAGTCCTTTTCGACGGATGCGTTTTCCTCACCTGTAAGGATACGGAGCCGTTGTTCCGCCGTCTGGAGAAGATCCCGGCCATTTCCCGGCTGATCGCCACCGGATATCTGTCCGTGGTCCCCCTGATGGAGAAGGACGCGCAGTTTCTGGAAGCCATTTCCGGAAAGGATCATGTGGTGCGGGCTTCATATGTGCTTCGGGAATCGGAGGACAGCAGCCTCTACCGGGTCTATGGCCCGCTTGCGTACCTGACGGATCATATCGAGAAGATCCGTTTCTCCAGCCGCTGTGCCAAGACGCGCAGGATGCTGTGGGGAGAAGACACGGTGATCCCGCTGGGGATCCTGGCCAGGGAAGACGTGGGGCGGGAAGTGCTGTACCATGGGAAAGAGACGGTATCGAAGCCGCCGGCTTCCGATCATTATATGCTGCTGGAGATCGGGAAGGACGCAGAGGGGAAGAATACCTACCGCTGCCGCGAGAGCGTGACGATCCTGCCGAGAGGGGATGCGGCGCCGGTTGTGGCGGGACGTGGAGAGGTGGAGAATATAGATGTGGAAAGCGGGAAGGTGCCGGTGGCGGTTTAGTCTGGAAGGCCGGCAGCGGTGTGCAAATAAACTAGCTGCGAAGTGAGTAATAAAGGAACTTGAGGCTGAGAGCGATGCAACGACAAAAACTCTGCCAGAAGAGTCAGGAGTACTATCGACTACGAGACGTTATTTAAACAGGATTATGTACACAGGGAGCCATCACACAGAATGAAAAGAACGGTATTAGATGCTAAATCGGAAATACGGAAATAGGTAATTGTTAAATGTTGCTTTTACTGCTGGATATGCTTCATAAGCCATCCGTAGGTAAGGAGAAAAAACAGG
>CANQME010000063.1 GCA_947624815.1 uncultured Lachnospiraceae bacterium
ATCATACGGGCGTCCCTTGCATCCGTTTTGATCCTCGTTCCCTGCTGGGTCAGCATGGTTGTGGGGGCAAGGATCACACATTTCACCCCTGCTGCTGTCAGCTGGTTATACAGGGAATATCCCAGGCACCCCGCCTCGTATCCGCACTGGATATCGTACTGGTTGTCGATGCCAAGCTTCCGCTTCAGGTTTTCAATGAACATCAGGATATTTTTATAGTCCGGCGTTACCTTGATAGTCGCAAATACGCGGTCTTCTTCGCCGATCACCGGCTCCATCGCGCATAAAGTGTAATTTGTACTATGGACATCCATCCCAATTTTTAGTATTCTATACATAGTGGCCTCCTTTGCATGCGGTAATCCCCGCTCGTGTTGTTTGCTTCAACATGAATTATACGGGTAAATCCACGTTGCTGCAAATGTGAGGTCACTTCATATTATCTATACCTTATAGTTTCCTATTGTCCCAATTTATACCTTCTTTAACTATCTTTGCCGGTATTCCAGCAACCACTGTCCCGCTTTTTTTTATAGATTTTGTTACAACTGCCCCTGTTCCTACAACACAGTTCTCAGGTATACATACACCCTTTGTCATAAGCACCCTATGCCCAACCCAGACATGATTTCCAATTGTTACATCTTCAGCTAGATTGATTCTTTCTCCCATATCGTTCAGAAGAGAATGGGAATCCCCTGTCCTGATCACAATCTCAGAAGAAAACAAACATTTATTCCCTACAACACACTTTGTCGACTCAGTAACGGCAATATGGATTTTTCCTGCGTAGCGTGTGTTATCGCCTGTAATAATTGCATTATTATCATCTTCTATGTAAAATGACGCATCCCTTGCATTACAATTTTTTCCTAATTCAATCGTGTTATTGCTTCCATAAAAGACAAATTCGCAATTACGGAATACCCCCCCGGCATGCATAATAAGACTGTTTCCTGTCCCGATGCTTATGATTTTACAACGTAAAAGGACTGCTCCGTCATTTTCAATATGTAGTTTCCCTTTTCTTTTGTTGTTGAATGGAAAGCAGTTGATGAATTTATACATCTTGAAAGCAAGATCCTTTACCGCCTGTATCATATCTCTTTCCTCCAAATCATCTCAGGTGGTGTCTAAATACTACCTCTATTTTAATTCAATATGATCCTATTATATTCTCGTTAAAGAAATGAATCCATTGTCCACTTAAACATCTGCTCTATCTCTACCTGCGGTTTCCATCCCAATCCTTGAATTTTCTCCGTATCCATGATTGCTAACTTAAACGGCAAATAAGGCAACCCTTTTGAATCCTCTCCCAAAACTACCTTCGTCTTTCCAGATGGCGACATTTCAGCAATCAACGTAGCCAATTCTCGAACACTAATCAAATTTTTTTCCGCGGCCACGTTATAAAAAATACTTTCTCCTTTTTCTATCACTAAAAAGATTGCATTAATAGCATCCGCAACATATGTATAAGTTCTCATTGCACTTCCATCAGAATGTAAAACTATTTCTTTCCCTTCAAGAGCGCACTGCATGAACTCCGCAAATGCCCGGCCGTCATCAAGCGAAATACCCGGTCCTAATGTATGGCTCAGTCGTACACCGCAAAAATCAATCCCATACTCCTTTTTGTATGACGCAAGCATCGTTTCACATAATCGCTTTGCCTCAGGATAACACGCGCGATAATTAAAGTGTTGCAAAGAGCCCATATCAGTCTCATTAATGAGTCTATCTTCTTTCCACTCACCATAAATCTCAACTGTCGATATATACATAATCCTTTTTGCGAAATGTTCTTTGGCGCATTCCAATACATTATGGGTTCCTCCAACATGTCCCCACAAGGTCTCCACTGGAATATTCTTAAAATCTATTGGTGCAGCGGGGCCAGCTGTATGAAAGATATAATCAATTCTTCCTGAATAATCAATTGGCGTAATAATGTTTTGGTATAAAAATGAGACATTTGGAAAATCCAAAAGTTCTCCAAATATATTCCTTGCCTTCGTTTCACTTCTCGCCAACCCAAGAATTCTCATATTGAGGTTATATCTGATATCAATATCCACCAATGTCTCAAGTATGTATCTTCCTATTCTTCCTGTCGCTCCCGTTATAAGACATGTTTTATCACGGTACATCTGCCAATTGACAGAACTGTTGCAGATGATATCCAGATCTCTCTTTTCCATTTTTTCCTTCTCCTATAGTCCAAACACATATCTGCTTTCTTCTAACTCAAGAATCGCCTTTAGTATATAATAATCTTCCGGTGTTGTGATTTTAATATTGGGCCCATTGTCTTTTATAATAGGTATCCGATTTCCCAGATATGTATAGGCTAATGCAGCATCCAATAGAGGAATTGGGGCATCTGTCCTATTACATTCTTGAAATATCTTCTTTAGGATTCCTAATCGAAATGTCTGAGGTGCTGTCAGGCTATATGTATCATCCCGCTTTTTAAAATCACTGAAGCTCGCTTCTTCATGATCTGTTACGACTACCGATTCAATAACTGGCTTAACCGTCATGGCACTTCCATACTTCTGGGCTATACGGATGTTTTCACTAATGATGTGCTCCTCTATCAAAGGTCTGACCCCATCATGAATCACCAAAATATCCTCTTCCTGTCCTCCACTATGTGTAATAAAAGACAGGCAGTTCTTTATGCTGGACTGTCTGTCTTTTCCTCCATTAACAACACCGGTAACTTTTTTTATCCCATACTTTTTAATTAATTCATTCAGGTAATCCATCCAGCCCAAATTGCAGGCTATTACGATCCGGTCTATTCCTTGACAATATTCAAATTTTTCTAAGGTATAAATAATGATGGGTTTTCTAAATATCTCCAAAAACTGCTTAGGACGTCCAGAACTGCGCATTCGCTGGCCAACGCCCCCCGCTAGAATCATTGCATAATTCATTTGTTTACCTCATATAAATTCCTATTCTCTATTTATGCTTGCAATTATTTTAAATAATATATACCTTTATATTTTATATATGGTTCCTCTGCATTCGCAAAAATATAATCATGATGAGGTGTTCTTTTCTCAACCGGTGGAAGTTTCATATAATCACTTCCATACTGTAATTCACAATACCGGCCGGCTTCTTTAGGGCACGGTGCCATTAGATCCTCGAACTGAAGCATAGACGGGTACATAAACCACTCTTTAGGATATACAATGGAATGAAATGGTGTGGCATCTCTTCCAAAATAAGTAGCCAGATATTTTTTTCCTCCATTATGCTTGTAACAGGATTCAACACATTCTATCTTTTTCTTCCGATTCTTCCCTTTGTACATTCTTAAAATCACTTTTCCTATTACCTGAACAGCTCTTCCATGATTACGGGGAGATATCCCTGATACTAATATCCTGTATATAAAAGAATCAATTATAAGTTTATGGGCTCTCAAAAAATTATCTGGGTATGGATATAGAATATAAATATCAATAAATATCCCATGGTTTATATCTAAGTTTTGATCTTCTTCTAAAAAGCAGGATGTTGATGAATCTCTTAATCTATAATGCGTAGTTTTAACATTATTATCTGATTTCCGACACTGTACAAAATATTTATTTTGGAATAGATTTTGATTTTTCAAAAGCTTCTCTGCATCTTCCCATTGCATATAAACATCAACATCATCATCCCATGGAATAAAGCCTTTATGGCGAACTGCTCCCAGACAAGTGCCGCTCGCTAGACAATAATGAATCCCACATAATTGGCAAACCCTATCCAATTCATGAAGAATTTCCAGTTGCTTACGCTGCATATCTGCCAATTCTTTATTATCTTCAGAAATCATACTATTCCTCTCTGCTATACATTCCATTCAAATTACAGAAAAAAACAGCCCGCATTCCCAACTTCTGCGGTGCTGCAAAATCCTTCTTCAAATTATCCCCAACATACATCATCTGACAGAATGGCACATCCATGCGTTCCCGCATAATCTTGAACGCCACATCACACGGTTTTCTGAATTCGGCTCCGCCAAGCTCATCTGTGATGATCACCTCATCAACCTTCTGATCCAGCCCCAAAGCTTCCAGTTTCGCCCTCTGTCCATCCGGACGTCCGTCTGTAATAATACCGATCTTCCAGTTCGATCTGATTCGTTCCAACAGATCCTTCACACCAGGATAAAGGCTGATATCCGGTTTATGAAACCGGTAAATACGCAGTGCTTTTTCAATATTCTCCTGGGAATAACGGTCTTCCTTCATCAATACTGTATCAATCGGCCTTTCCCCTGTTTCAAATGCAAGCCAGAGTTTATTCGCCATATCCTTTATCCCCGGAAAGCATTCCGCCACGGCATGAAACCCGCTTCTCACATAATCTTTCTCCGGGTACAGTGTATCATCTAGATCGAATATCACAGCTTTTATGCCATCCAGATATTTCTCTGTCTCCAGGATATCCTGAATTTCAATGATCTTTTCCATTATGCGCTTACCCGGACACTCTGGTCAAACCTGCTGTATATCTCCCCGTCTCTTGCCGCACTTTCTTGATATCCAACCTGCTCTCCCGCCAGTAATCTCAAAAGCATCTGTGGGCTGTCTGCTCCGGCCTTTATGGACAGCGGCGCTCCGCCCCCGTATCTTGGGTTTATCTCTATGTAATAATCCCTCCCGCTCTTCTTCTCCCGGATCAGCTGAACCGTAGCCGGACCGCATGGCTTTAATCTCCCAATAAGTTTCCGGCATTCATCTATGATCACTTCATCCTGGCTTATCTGGGTTTTTAAGACTTCACCGCTCCGCACCGCCAGACGCTTCCTGGGCGTGATATAGACCGGATTCCCGTCAAAATCACAGAAGATATCGACGGTATATTCTTCCCCCTCGATAAGATCCTGTATAATGTAATCCCCTATCAGGCCCGCATAGACTAACAGTTCTGCTTCCTTGTTCACCTGGAAGGCATTGATGCTGCTGCTTCCATCCTTCGGCTTGATAAAACACGGATATTTTCCTTCATACTTCCGGTAATCATTTACTGTCCCTGGAGTATACAATCCGCATTCTTCAAAGAATGACGCTGTCAGGTTCTTGTCACGGCATATCCTGATCTTATCCGGCTGACTGACAAGTATCCTGGTCCCGGCAGACCGGAAATATTCCGCATTCTGCGATAAAAGCATCAGATCCGTATCAATGGTCGGTACCAGCAAGTCAATCCTGTCCCGCTCACATATCCCAAGCAGCTGCGGAATATAGTCTGCTTCACAGATTGCACATACCTGTCTCATATCATCGCAAAACGTCAATGCCGGGGCCGTTCCTGACATATCTGCTCCGTATATCCTCAAATTTAAATCTATCGCCCGGGCCGCCTGCTGAAACGCTTGAACAAGTTCTACCCTGCGGCCTATCCCTGTAAATAAAACATGAAATCCTTTTCTTGCCATTATCCACTTACCGCTCCATTAATCTATTTTCATTATTTACTGAATACCTTATGTTTTTTGGAAATGCATTTCTGACTTTCGCCAAGAATGACTATCGCAATTACATATCTTTCAAATTCTCATTTCCTGTAAAAATATCCATCGTAGCAGACTCTGTTGAATGGATCCCTTCATGTCTCATTACAGTTCCCACTGTCCATATGAGAATCCTCATATCTCCACGGAAAGATATATGCCTGACATACCTCACATCCCATTTAAACTTTTCATGCCAGGAGATGGCATTCCTTCCCTTCACCTGTGCCAAACCAGTCAGGCCAGGACGCACGTCGTGACGGTGTCTCTGGGTGTTGTTATATAATGGAAGATATTCAACCAGAAGCGGTCTCGGTCCTATGAGGCTCATATCCCCTTTCAGGACATTGAAAAGCTCAGGCAATTCGTCCAGGCTGGTAGACCTCAGCCATTTTCCAAATCCTGTAAGTCGTTCCGCATCCGGAAGAAGATTTCCCTCTGCATCCCTCGCATCTGTCATCGTTCGAAATTTATACAATTTAAATATCTTTTCATCTTTTCCCGGCCGTTTCTGAGAAAACAGCACCGGTTCTCCTAGCTTGAAGCGTACCACCAGCGCAATCAACAGGTACAACCACCAGAAGAACAACAGTCCTGTCAGTGCACACAAAAAATCCAACGGGCGCTTGAAATATTTCTCATATGGACCATATGATTTATGTATCTGACTCATCACATTAACCTTCTCCAGCAAATTTCTTTGACAAAGCCGTTTGCTATAATGCATGCAATTCATTAAACCTTTTCCAAAGTAGTACCTCTGATTCTCCTGACAATCCCCTTTTGTCTCTTATAATCTCAATCTTTTCCTTCTTACTCTCAAATTCTTCTATACTGCATATATACCTGGCCGGGCATCCGGCATATACCCCCCCCGGAAATGTCCTTGTTGACAAGGGAATGTGCCCCAACAATCACATCTGGACCAATCCTAACATCCGACAGTATCGTAGTATTCGCACCAATGAAGACGTTCTCCCTTACATCAATGCAACCCACATTCTCCGTGAAGCATTCTTCCCCATATTTATTGTTAAGCATCCGATGTATAACATCATGGGTAACAAAAGTTACATTCGACGCAATCCAAACATTATCTTGGAAAGAAATAAGCTGTGGGTACAACGGTAGCTTTCGGAACATAACCATGCAGTTTTTACCCATATAATGGAATATCTTATGTTTTCTAATATATTCTGCTCTCTCGCAACCACTGAATGTAAACATTAACATCAGAGAATGTCTTAGCCTGTACCAATCCATTTCCACTTCCTTAATCTTCAGATATCATTACGAAGCATCTTTTTATTATTCCAATAATCTTCTCCTGCTGCGCCGGTGTCATCTTATTATCACTCGGCAGACACAACCCTCTCTCGAAGATATCTGCTCCGATATCCGCGATTGCACCTTTGTCGATGTATGCGTTCGATCTTGCCCTGCCATTCCCGTCCTTCGTGATGAACGGGTTCATACGGTATACCGGCTGCAGGTGCATCGGCTTCCAGATTGGACGGCCCTCTGCATTATGCTCTGCCAGCTTCTCCAGTATCTGTGTCGGACAGCTCTTCCCATTCTCCGGCACATACAGCGAGTCTTTCTCCCCTCGCACCTGCCGGCACATCGCCTCTTTATCGATCACCAGACAGCTCAGCCAGAAGTTTGGCTCCATCTCCCCCTCGATGTACGGGTTCATCTTCACCGGCAGGTCCTTAAAGCCCTCCTGATACCGCATGTAGATCTCTTTCTTTTGCCGGATATGCTCTTCCAGGTACTTAAACTGCCCCCTTACGATCCCCGCGATGATGTTGCTCATCCGGTAGTTGTACCCCAGTTCCTCATGCTGGTACCACGGTGCTGCCTCCCGGCTCTGCGTCGACCATTTCCGTGCTTTATCCGCCGCTTCCTTATCATCTGTCAAAAGCATCCCGCCGGAACTTCCGGTGATGATCTTGTTGCCGTTGAAGGAGATCGCGTTATAGACTCCAAAGTTCCCGGTCTGGATCCCCCTGTAGGTTGCCCCCAGGGACTCCGCCGCATCTTCTATTAGCAGCGCACCGTGTTTCTTACAGACATCCCCGATTTCATCCAGCTTCGCCGGCGTCCCGTACAGGTTCGCCAGTACCACCAGCTTCACATCCGGATAGATTCCGAAGGCTTTCTCCAGCGCTTCCGGATCCATATTCCAGGTCTCATATTCCGAATCAATGAAGACAGCCTCGCCGCCCTCATATGCCACCGGATTTACCGTGGCGTCAAAAGTCATGTCCGAGCAGAACACCTTATGACCTTCCAGAGTTCCGTGTCCTGCTTCCGGCTGTCCGTACAGCTTCTCCCCTGCCAGCTTTACCGCCAGGTGGAGAGCCGCTGTCCCGCTGGACAGTGCCACCGCACTGCCGCAGCCTATGTATTCCTTCGCTAGCCGCTCCAACTCCGTCAGGTTCTCCCCTACCGTGCTGACCCAGTTCTTTTCAATGGCTTCGGTTACGTATCTCAGTTCATCCCCATGCATGGTCGGGGAAGAAAGCCACACTTTCTTTTCAAATGGTTCCATTCCCACAGACCTGAGATCCTTTAACATAGCATTTCGATCCATTTCTCCGCTCCCCGAAATCCTGTTCGTATTATTTCGTCATATCCTCAGTGCACCTTAAATCATGCATTATTCCTAAAAAACAGAAAATTTGTGTGTACAATACGTTGATTATATGGCCTCAATCGTGTATACTCTTAACGGAGGTGATTTTATGAATTTCTATTCTATCCGCGACCTGCGGACTGACACAAAGGCCATCTGCGAAAATATCCGCTCCAACGGCGAGGCCATCATCACAAACAATGGCAAGCCGGCCGTCCTGATGCTGAATATTTCCGAGGACGACTTCGAACTTGTGCTCCGCGCTGTCCGTCAGGCAAAAGCCATGATTGCTTTCAACAGCATGCGCGCCGTTGCCGCTGAAAGCGGCTATATGGACGATGAGGATATCGAAGCGGAGATCTCTGCGGCCCGCAGGGAGCGCCGGGAAAGGCAGCACGTATGATTGCCGTTATAGACACAAACATTCTGGTGTCCGCGCTATGGAAACCAGGCGGCAATGCGTCCCTGCTCATCTCCCATGTCATCAGCGGAATCATTCAGCCCTGTTACGACTACCGGATCATGGAAGAATACCATGAGGTTCTGATGCGTCCAAAGTTCAAATTTTCACGCATGCAGGTCGACCTTCTTCTCGACACCTTTATCCTGGACGGTATCTCCATTATGGCAAAGCCGCTTCCGGACATCGTCATGAACGATGAGGATGACAGGCCATTTTTCGAAGTGGCAAAAACCTGTCATGCGCCGCTGATAACGGGAAATATACGTGATTATCCGGAAGATCCCCTTATCACAAGCCTTGCAGATTTCTGCCGGAAATACTTGTAACGCTTCCCCGCCCGGATAACTGGTCTGGGCGGGAATGTTTCTCTGCTTTCTGCATTCTCACCCCATTATTCTGAAATTCGATATCCAATAACATAATCAAATTATTCCATTGATCCTGATGGTCTGTATGTTGGTACTAATTCCTTTACCATATCACGTATCTTTCCATTCTCATCCAGATTTGCCACTTCATAAAGTACGTCCAGCTGCTCTGCCAACCGCTCCTTCTCGAATTCGATCGGCTTCCCGATATGGATCAGCTTGTTGGGCGTATCCTGCAGTCCTTCCTCTCCCATCAGAAGCTCCTCATACAGCTTCTCACCAGGCCGCAGCCCCGTAAACTCAATCGGAATATCCACATATGGCTCATATCCTGATAAGCGGATCAGGTCCTCCGCCAAGTCCAATATTTTTACCGGTTTTCCCATGTCCAGTACAAAGATTTCCCCGCCCTTCGCATAGGCCCCGGCCTGTAATACCAAAGAAACCGCTTCCGGTATCGTCATGAAATACCGTATGATATCCGGGTGCGTCACCGTTACGGGGCCGCCTGCCTCAATCTGCTTCTTGAACAGCGGGATTACAGAACCGTTGCTTCCCAGTACGTTTCCAAACCGCACCGCCACGAAGTCCGTCTTTGATCTGGCATCCATCATCTGGATCACCATTTCGCACAACCGCTTGCTGGCTCCCATGATGTTCGTCGGGTTCACCGCCTTGTCCGTGCTGATCAGCACAAACCGCTTCGTCCCGTACTTATCCGCTGCCCTGGCAGTCTTGTATGTACCGAATACGTTGTTCTTGATCGCCTCACACGGGCTGTCCTCCATCAGCGGCACATGCTTGTGCGCCGCCGCATGGTACACGATATCCGGCCGGTAGGTGGAAAACACACTCTCCATCCGGTGCGTGTTCCGCACCGACCCGATCAGCACCACCAGGTCAAGCTCCGGGTGGCTCTTTTTGAGCTCCTGCTGGATGTCATAGGCGTTGTTCTCATATACATCGAAGATGACCAGCCTCTTCGGGTTATGCCCCGCGATCTGTCTGCACAGCTCGCTCCCGATGGAACCGCCGCCTCCCGTCACCAGGATCGTCTTCCCGCTGACATAGCCGATGATCTCATCCAGGTTCACACGGATCGGCTCCCGGCCTAGCAGATCCTCGATCTGCACCTCACGAAGCTTCGAGACGCTGACCTCGTCATTCAGAAGCTGGTAGATCCCCGGCAGGATCTTCACCTTGCAGTCCGTCTTCTGGCAGATTTCGATGATATCCTTGCGGTCCTGGGACGGGGCTGCCGGCATGGCGATGTAGATCTCATCCACCCGGTACTTCTCCGCCAACTTCGGGATATCGTACCGGTTCCCCTCGATAAGGACTCCGTTTAAGATCTTCCCGATCTTGTTCTTATCGTCGTCCACGAAGCAGACGACCCTGTCATTTACGAATGAACTGGTGTGGATTTCCTTCAGGATCACGGTACCGGAAGTCCCGGCTCCGACGATCATGATCCGCTTCCCGGCCTTTCCTTTCCGAACCTGGCAGAAGAGCGACAAACAGATCCGATAGGACAACCTCACTGCCAGAACCAGAGCACACAGGACAGTAAAGGAGATCAGGTAATAACTCCTGGGAACTGAAAACTGCAGAAGCATCATCCCGCCGGCCTGCAGAAGCGCTGCAATACCACAGGTGGCAACGATATTTAATGCCTCCCTCACCCCAGCGGCGCTCCATACAATGTCGTACATCTTACGGAACAAAAAAACAGCCAGCGTACCGGTAATGTACGTTGGCAGATACCGAATAACGACAGCCTTAAACTCTGGTGGAACCGCCGCCCAGCTCAGATCGAACCGGACGATAAGCCCCAGGAATGCGGACAGGCAGATGATCCCCACATCCACTGCGAGAAGCACCGCCAGCTGCACCCATTTATTCTTCGGTACATATTTCCTGATAAAACTGCTATCTTTCATATAACACATCCTTAGTTTCGGGATTCTTTCTGAATATACAGTTCGTTTGTTCAGCATTGCAGAATCCCTTCATCTAATACAAAAATCTCCTGCTCAGACATTATTTATGCCTGGCAGGAGATTTTACAGTCTGTTTTATTCTATTTCATTTTCTTTCAACAGGAGGTTTCCTTAAATTATAACTTTTCATCCGGGTTCGTCCGGTACTCTCCAAAATATCTAACTTCTCCGCCTTCGCCAGAAGCCGTGCGGCAGTTTTATTCTGAATATCAAGCAGATATGCTGCCTCTCTGCTGCTTATATTCGCATGCGATTCTAAATAAACTAAAATCTGCTCAATCCTCTTTTTTTCCAATTCGGACATTGATTTGGACATTGATTCGGACACTAATTCGGACATTGATTTTCCTTCAAATCCATCCCGAATCCGAATCGTCACCGCCAGATACGTCCTGTCGTCGTCCATCTCATATTCCGGGGCAGGCGAGCCGTTCTTCTCCAGTTCCCTCAGAATCTTCGTGATCCCGGTTCCCTGCTTCTCGGACAGCTCGATTTCCTTGAACATCTCCCCGATTCTTCGGTTGCGGTACTTACGCGCCCGGGCCTTGCCGGCTGCGAAGCGGTCCAGGCTGATCCACCGGGCCAATCCCGGATAGTTAATGATCATAATGCTGTCCACATAGATCCGTATCTCCACCGGCTCCGGCTCACGGTACGATTTGTGGAAAACCGCGTTGACCAATACCTCTTCCAGCGCATTATACGGATAATTGAAATACCGTTCCGCCTCCGCCTTTCCCTGAATCTTGACGACCTTTTCTTCGATGATATTTGTCTGGATATAATCCAGGGCGTCCCGAACCTGTTTCCAGATAGGACCGTAAAATGTCTTCTCGACAAAGTCATCGGATCCCTCAGCCTCCGGCGTATTGAATTTCACCAAATCGATCTGCGCCCCGGGTATCAGCCTGTCAGGACGGTCCGTGAACATCAGCACCCCGATATTACGGATATCGATTCCTGTATCCGTCTCATCCGCCGCCTCCAGCGAGAGCAGCAGGTCTTCCAATGTACTCGTATTCATGCGGTCAGCCAGCGTACTTTTGCTGTCGCGCAGGAAATCCTCCAGATATCCCCGGCGGATGTCCTTGACCGAAGCTCTGCGGTTAATGCGGTCGTCATAGGGTATGGAATTAAACTTGTCGTACAATTCCGCGATCTCGTCCTGCTTTGCCGCTGTAGTCAGCGACGCGGGCCGGATCCAGTAGCAGGAACGCTTATCCGCCCCCTGTTTCTTCGTATATACATCTACAGGCGCCTGGTATGGGCCGCTGTCCCCGGCGCTGCACCAGAGATAGAGCAGACAGATCCCGGTATTACGATAATCTACCACTTCAATCCTGGGAATGTAGCGCGGCGTGATCTGATTACAGTACTGGAATATCTCCTGCTGCACCAGATCCAGCGACTCGCGGGGTATCCCTTTCGGCGGCAGCTGCGGTACGCCGTTTTCCGACTTTACTCCAATTACCAGATAGCCGCCGTTCATATTGTGATAATCATTCGCAAACGCGCAGATCGTATGGATCGAATCGTTCGGATTCCATCCTTCCTTATATTCGACGCGATCCTGCTCTACGATACGCCCGGACAGCAATGTATCGATATCCAGTGGAATCATGGTCATCTCGGCACCTCCGCGGTCATTCCGGTTCCTTCTAAAACTCAGGTTTCCTCGTTATTATACCAGAATTATGCGGTATTTCCTACTGAATATGAAAATATTTATACCTCCGGAATTGTGCATGACAAAAATCCCACTGTCAAACTGCCACATGGATCTTCTTCTGCTCTTCCCCCGATTCCACCTTTCCTGCCATCGCTCCTCTCGGGATCATCGTCACAGTCTCGCGCACCCGGTAAGTATTCTTTCCTGTCTCGTCTTTCCTGACTTCCAGGATTGTACAATGGTCTGCCTTCGGCGGGGCCGTCACTGTCTCGATCCCCTCATAAAAAGTCTGCGCATTCACGTCTACATCCAACAAGATCCCCAGCGGGATCACCGTGTCCTCTCCCCACAGCATCTTATGCGTCTTCGCGCACCGGCTGGAGAAGCGGATCTTCTCGATGCCGTCCAACAGGTACTCTAACGGCCCATAAACATGGTAATATATGCTTTCCGCAGATTCCCGCAGGATGTAAGAGGCGCGCACCACATGGTCTTTCCCGGAAATGGTCTCCAGAAACTCCGCGTCCTGCTCCATCAGCGGGAACATAGACAGGTACCCTGTGGCGATCAGCCGGTTGACGGCCGGAATCTTTTCCAGGCGACGGAACAGTGACTCCGTCCCTTCGCAGGTGATAAAGACGCAGCCGCGGAACAACGGCTTCTGCTCGATCAGGACACGCTCCTGCCGCCTCACGTCCCGTTCGTTATAAATCACAAATACGTCATGATACAGATAAGGCGGGACGGTACGCCGGATCTCCTTCACCAGCGCTTCCTCCCCGCCGTACCACGTCTTCAATTTGTACCAAAGCACCTGTTTCCCCTCCTCCTGCAATAAACGCGTTAGTTAGATACCCGACAGCCAGTCAAAACCTGATCTGTTTCCCTGTTAATGATCTTTTCAGCCATAACTGCTGATTTAGTTATTATCTTATTGGCCAAAAATAAGACAAAGGAGGTTAACAGTTATGGCCAGAAAGATCACTAACAAACTTAAATCCTGTATCAACGGTCTCTGTTACAGGATCCGCTATGTCCTTCAGATGAGCATGCTACATATAGTTACCTGCGTGATCGTCAGCCCCCGCTTCCAGCTTCCTCACTTCCTCTGCGGATACCTCCACCGGCATCTCACGGTCAAACATATGCACGATGATCGAGACCGTGCTGCTCCTCACTTCATGGATAACAGTCACAATTCCCTCGAAAGTGCCGCTTATCACCGCCACACGGTCACCAGGCTGCAGCATAGCGGCCGGCTTTCCATTTCCATGTGGAGAGAGCGCCAGCGACTTCGTACTCGTATTGCCAGGAGCGTACTTCGCTGGTGTGGGGATATGCGCCTCCACCTTCCCGTAAGCCATCTCCCTGCGGACGTCGTTGTTTAGAATGATCCCCATCCGCACCGTCTTCTCCTGCCCCGCGATCGTCAGCCGCACCTGCGCATAACGGTCACGGAACTTATATACCTCGACGCGGTCCCGGCATTTCTCAAGCGGTCCCGTCATATATGTAACGTGACCTTTCCCGTCCGTCGCCGCGTAGGTCAGCCGCACGATATGGTCGTCGTCCAGTATTCGTTTCAGGAATTCCGCCTCGCTGTCATACAGCGGGGTAAATTCAAACGCCCCGGCCGTCAATATCTTCGACATGGCCGGAACCCTCTTCAGACATTGGAAGACGGCCTCAACACTATCTGTAGAAATAAAGAGATATCCGGGGAACAGCCGCAGGATGTGAACCTGGTTCTGCTGACGCCAGCAGCGCAGTCTCTCAAAATAAGGCACAAAACATTCACCATAGTATCTTTCCGGCACCACGCGGCGGATCATCTCCGCAAGTTGTTCTTCTTTCCCCGTATAACTCTGTATCGCGTACCACAGCATGGTCAGAGCCACTCCTTTTCCGTATCTTCCATGTCTTTCTCACAAACAGCCTCCGCCGTATTGCCATCTTCCTTTCAGAAGAGTAAGCTTCGCTATCCTGCTTCTTCCTATTAAAAGGGTAGGCTTCGCCATCCCCTCCTTATCCTTTCGGAAAAGCAGGCTCCGCCACTCCGTCCCGTCCTCACCGGACGGTCCGGACCGCTGTGGCCGTTATAACCCCCTTCAGCAGAAACGTCTCCCGAGGCTCACGAGTCCCATCCAGGTTTTGTGGTCGATAAAACAACTTCTCGGCTAATCGAAAGCAATTGAAGTATAATGTTCCTTATCAGCGCGCACCCTAACATCGGGCAGAAGCAGCGCTGATGAAGTCCCGTGTCGTAGAGTGACTTACTCCACGACTGAATCGCGGATCGCTCCTCGCATCCCGGATTCATCTGGATTTTGGGACGCTAACCGGCAGTACGGGAATTTTCAGGCTGCTAACCGGCAGTCAACCATATTGGAATTTGCGGTATTCTAACCAACCGCCCAACCGCCAGCAGTACGGAAATATTCGGCACACTGACCGGCAGCCAACAGTACGGAAAGCTTCTGCATATCGTTCCGTTTCATCTCCATCGTCGGGTGGACGTACCGGTTTAAGGTAATATTCACGTTTGAATGCCCGAGGATTTCGCTCAAACTCTTTGTGTCGAATCCCCTCTCCACGCACCGGGTCGCAAATGTATGCCGCAGCGCATGGAAATTGATCTTTTCCAGGCCGGCCTCTTTCAGTAATTTCTGAAAATAGCGCTCCATCGACCGCGGCTCCACATAGGAACCCTCACAGCCGGTCAGAATGTAACCTGACTTTCCTTTCCGATACCGGGCAAGGATCCGGAACAACTCCTCGGGAAGCGGAATCCAGCGGGTGGAACTGCGGCTTTTCGGCGTGGTAATGATGATCTTTGTCTTCCGGAGCGGATCGTCCTTCGTCTGGATCCGCTGCATTGTCCGGTGTACAAAGACCGCCTGCTCTGAGAAGGAGATATCCTCCCACCGAAGCGCGCATACTTCCCCAAGCCGAATCCCCGTATACAGGGCGAGCAGGACGCCCAGATCCCGGCAGTCAAAATCGTTCTCTATCTTTTCCTGGAGGACTCGTGACAATGTTTCCTGCTGTTTCGCGGTATAGATCCTCATTTCTGCTTCTTCCTTCTTAACGGTAACCGATGAAAGGTCGAAAGGAAGCGCCGCCCCGTGGTTAGACGCGTAGCGGGCGATCTGACGCAGGACGGACATGACATCCGATACGGTCTTGGCGGAAAGTCCTTTCTGCTTCCTGCCCCCGCTGGTGCGCAGTCTGCTTACATATAGTTCGATCGTCTCCCGGTTCAGGCTTCCCCATTCCAGCATTCCCAGTTCCGGGATGATATACGAATACACCAGGTTCCAATATTTCATATAAGAAGATTCCTTGACGTTGTTCCTGGCGGTATTCAGCCATTTCTCCGCATACTCTGCCAGCGGCGTCCTGTTCCGGACAACTGGCGGCGTTGCCATTTCGTCCGATTCGCACGCCAGAAAAAGCCATTTTCCTTCACCTATCTTTTCAACGACATACCTCTTCCCTTTCAGCAGTTCCACTTCCAGGCACTCCGTCCCCTTCTGTAACTCCATTTCCAGACAACCATTCCCTGTGTTTTCCAACATTGCTGCAACCTCCTTGTCATAACTTGTGTCATTGGTTTCATAAATTCTTAACTTGCCGTCGCCTTTTTCTACAAAGAATCTACAAAGAATCTTAAAAAGTTCTTACGCGAATCTTATTGACAAATTCTCCATTCTTTTGTAAAATTCCTTTGATAAAAGCGTTCCGGCTTGTAAGAAGTTGTCGTGGAGTAAGTCACTCTACGACATTTTTTACTTCATCCGTCCCGAAACATGTGCTCAACGACTAATAGCGATCCGCTTCCCCCTTTCTCGACGGGCATTTCGGCCGGGATTGTTGCTGCATATTTGTATTTTGCATGAATCTGCTGGAAAATAAAGGTAATATAATCCTTCAGAACGAAATAGAAAAAACGGGAACCGCCCGCTAAGGCAATTCCCGCTTATATTGTGATGTTCATTTCTCGATAAAGCCAAAATATATAATATTGCACGTAATTACAGCTTCGCTTTAAGCTCCTTCTGTTCTGCCGCCGGGATACCAAGGGCCTCCATCGCCTGCTCCGCTGTCCATTTGGTAGATTTCATAAGGTTCTTGACAGCAGTCAGCCAGGTATTAGTCCTTCCTTTCTGTTCTCCTATGGCCTCTCCTTTTGCTTTCCCCCGGGCCTCTCCCCGGGCCTCTCCTCTGGCCTCGATTCTATCCAATACTTCACACACGGTTCTCGGACCTCCTTCTTTTCTTACTTCATTCGCCGTTTCCTCAAAACGGGGATCTCCCGTCATCACAGTAAACAGTTTGAATAACTCGTCATAATGCTTGATCGTATCCATATCCGGAGCCGCAACCGTCTCCGAAGGTTTCTCATAATCGTTCTGCTTCCGCATCTGGACACAGTAATCTGCCAGATATTAGTATACTCAAAATCCGCCTCATATGCAAGACTTCTCTCTGCGTCTGCCATCCGTTCCCTCACCTCCCAGATCAGTCTGGAAAAGTACACCTGTTCCTCATTTCCATAGTCTTTTCTATTACCATTCATCTTAAAACAGAGCTTCCTGCCGGCCTTTCCTCCCTTCCGCCTCCCGGCTTTGATACCGGTTGGTATAATAGCAGTCCATCGTATCGGCGGCATTATATAGGGCCGTCACCAGCACTGCCCGGATGTTTCTGGCCCTTGCCGGCGATTCCTTCAGGCTGTCCAGCACATACTGGATATGGAACATCCGAAGTCTCCGGTAGTGCTCCTGCACAATACGAATGTCCCGGTTCTCCCGGTTGACACGGATCGTTTCTGCTGCAGATGTCAGGATATCCGCAGCGATACGGACCAGTTCGTCCAATTCCGCCCTGTCATCCCGGTCCTGCACCAGAAGGTCGTATTCGATCTGACGCTCAAATCCTTCCTTTGCCGCCTGATAGGACAGGATGGGATGATCCCTGGGATAATCTCTGTATGTAATCTCTGTATTTGTCCCACCCATTTCAGTGGGATCCTCCCCCTTATCCGGGCGGGAGGTATCACCGGAATAAGGGATGCCCCTTACCGGTTTCTGTGGGATGTCTCCCCCGAATAAGTGACACCCCCCGTAAGGGTTGGATACCTCTTTCATTTCCGCTGTTCCTCCTTCCTCTTTGATAACTTTCAGATGATGCTGCCTTTGAGGATCCGAAGATTCCTCATGCAGCTGTTCCTCCCTGTCTGCCTGCACGGACATAGCCGATTCTTTTCCATCCTCCCCATCCGAATACCGTTCCGGGAATGTCAGATGTTCCAGTACGCCGGCATCGAGTTCCAGGAACAGGACATTCGGTACGGTCTGTCCGTTCAGTTCCATTGTCCGGAACACCCTTTTCACCACTCCCAGTTTTTCCAGCGCAATGACAGCATTCATTGCGTCCCGCTTCGTTATTCCGAACTGGTCCGCGATCTGCTGGTAGCTTTTCTGTAAAAGATCGGACTTAAAGCGCTTTTTGTACCTGATCATCCTGCCGCTCCCCTCATCCCGGATCTCCATCGGCCGGTACCAGTAAACGATATATTATTAGGCAAAAAAGTAGCAGGCATGACTGGATGTCATCCTGCTGCATCGGTGCAATAAACGGGATCATGGCTATGATCTTCAAAGGTAATATCCCACCACGCTTCATAAAAAAGGGATAAAAACGGCCCGGAATCCCCGCTGGTTCAAAACTCCAAACTATCCATATTTAAAAGAAAATACTTTTTGTTGTCATTATGTTATCGCAATCTTACGAGGCCATTTCCATCAATCAAAAATCCTCGTTATATCCTGATACCGATTTACTACTCGATAAATCTCTACATGCTCTTTTCCCACTTTATAAATGATCACATAATTCTCCCAGGTCGCATATTTATAATCTGTTCGGAAACTAACTCTCTTAGTAAGATCCGCTCCTACTCCGGGAAACATCTGAATGTTTTCAAACTTGCTGTAAATCTCTTGAATCGTTTTTGCGGCATATTCTTCATTATCTTCTGCGATATAATCACGAATCTCTCTCAAATCACCTGCTACCAGGGGATTAATTCGTAATTTCAGCATAACCTACTCCCCCATTAACTTTTTCAATTCATCAAGACTAAGCCAGCCATCCCCATCTTTTACTGCTTCCTCTGCCTCTTGCAGTTTCATCAATAGCTTTTTTTCAGCTCTATCACGCTCATAGTCTTCAATATCAAGCACCACAAATCGCCCTCTTCCGTTCTTAGTAAGGAAAACTGGAGCACCTACATGACAATTCTTCAGAACTTCATTATAATTCCTCAAATCAGACACGGGTAAGATATTCGCCATAATTAATTTCCTCCATAATTATTTTCCTGCAACTATATTATATACGAAATGTAAGAAATATTCAACGTAAAATTTTACAGCACAGGTAAATAGTTTCCGGAACTTTCTCCAACAGCTTTCTCTGCACAAACTCTTTACTCTTCTCCCGGTAATGCGGCAAGCTGTTTAGTTCCAGGATCCGGGCCAGTTCCGGCCGCCACAGAAGGCTCAGCCTCCTTCTGGAATCGACTTTGGGATTAGTTCCCGGCCGGCATACGGCGGTTCAACTTAACCTCAAAGCATGACGCTGTAGTATGCAGCGGCTTTAATTGCAGACACCTTTTTCTTTTCATTGAAAATAAATAGGAATGGGCGGCCAGCTATCTGACTGACCGCCCAAAATATGAAGGCTTTTACGGCGCTGCCCACTACATAGACTTCACCGCAATTCTTCCGCGCAATATCTTCCAGAGGATTGTGAGCCTTGTAGCCAAAGGCAGCAACCACTTTTGCAGCAGGAAGCTCATTTTCACTGCCAGAGGCATCTGTGTATTTTACGCAGCTTTCCGTAATGCTGCTGACCTTTGCATTTGTAATAATCTTTACATTCTTTTTGGCCAGAAGCTCCAGCACGACAGACTTGTTCTGGAAAACCATATCGTTGAGTATGTCAGGCTGCATTTCCAAAAGCGTCACATTAAAGGCAGCTTCAGCGATGAACTCCGCGGTTTCACCGCCAACCTCGCCACCGCCGCACACCACGACGGGAGCAAATGGATTGATATCCACGTTACCATACAGCACATCTTCAGCAGTGACTACATTAGCAGAATCAAGGCCCTCGATTGGCGGCATCAGCGGGCGGGAACCGGTAGCAACAATAACAGCATCCGGCTTCTCGCTCTGAATCATTTCCTCGGTGACTTCTGTGCCCAGCTTGATTTCAACGCCCAATTCTTTCAGGCAGGCCCAATAGGAAGCGGGAATCGTGGCCAGTTCACCTTTGCCCATAGGATAAGCAGCTGCACGGAAAGCACCGCCTACATGGGAATCTTTTTCAAACACGGTGACCTTATGGCCCCGCTGGGCAGCTGTATTAGCTGCCATAAGACCCGCAGGGCCAGCACCGATCACCATGACCCGTTTGGCATTCTCGACCTTACTAAGGTCATTTTCATATTCCCGTCCTACCCGCGGGTTGACCAGACAGGTACAAGTCCCCGTCCCGCCATCGTTAAAGATCTGCGTACAACCCTGCAGACATCCGATACAATAATGAATCTGGTCGAATTTGCCAGCCTTCGCTTTATTGGGCAGATGCGGATCACAGATGGAACCGCGTCCCATGTCTACAAAATCAGCTTTTCCCACGCGGATAATATTCTCCGCCATGTTGGGATCATTGATTCGGTTTGCCACCATAACCGGGCAGCTTACCAGCTTCTTAATTTGAGCAGCGGTATCAGCATTCAGGGCATGTTCGGTGAACATGGGCGCAATCACCTGATGGACCATATCAGAAGCGTATGCACCGTTGGAAACATTCAACGCATCCACACCGAGATCGTCCAGATGCTGGGCAAGAACATAAGACTCCGCTTCTGTCCGGCCACCAGAAGATTTTTGCGCCATGAAATATCCTTGATATTCGCATGGAACTGACCTAATATCATGGCCTCCACTATATTAAAATAATCAAAGCGGTGTAAATACGGTAATTATTATCCACTGAACGAGACGGCTTAACAGCTCCGCACTTTTCATAGTAATGTATCATTTCCTTTGATATGCCCAATATTTTGGATAAATCATTGATTCTGTATTCCAAACCTTCTACACCCCTCGGTGGTATGATTTATAAGTTAGACCTTCTGTCAGAGCAGACCGCACGGGATAAAACAGTTCTTAGAATCAATCGGAGTCACTTCCTCGCACATACAGATAACTCCCCCGTCACCCCGTTCAAGCCCTGCCCTATCGAGCAATTCGTATTTTTTCACCTCTCGCCTGTCAGGACAGGCAGATTTTTTGATCTCCAGAGGATGGATTATCCCGTTTTCCTCCACGAATACATCGATCTCCTTTGCATTGGAATCACGATAGTACGTCAGGTTCGCCTTTGTTGGGGCATAGGCGTAATTCCTGACCAGCTCTGCCACCACATAGTTTTCAAAATAGTGTCCGCTGGCCGCACCATTCATCAGCGTTTCCCTGGTCAGCCATAGGCAATTGCGAAACCCTTCGACAAATTGACTACTGACAGGCAGGGGCCATAAAAAGGGCCGATTTTTGAGGAG
>CANQME010000064.1 GCA_947624815.1 uncultured Lachnospiraceae bacterium
TATACCCCATCAGCGCCGCATCCACTTCCTTCGCCACCTCGCGGCCCTCGCGGATGGCCCAGACTACCAGGGACTGGCCGCGGTGCATGTCGCCGGCCGCGAAGACCTTCTCCACGTTGGTCCGGTAGCTTCCGGGCGCGGTGTCCACGTTCGTCCGGGCGTTCAGCTTCACGCCGAAGGCGTCGGAAACGTACTTCTGGCTGCCCAGGAAGCCGGCGGCGATCAGCACCAGATCCGCCGGCACCTCCCGCTCGCTTCCTTCCACCGGAACCATCACGGTGCGGCCCGTCTTCTCGTCCTTCTGGGGCGTCAGGGAAACCAGCACCGCGGCGCAGAGCTTCCCGTCCTTATTCTTCTTAAACTCCTTCACCGTCGTCTGGTAGATCCGCGGATCGCCGCCGAACGCGGCGATGGCCTCCTCCTGACCGTAGTCGGTCTTTAAGATCCTGGGCCATTCCGGCCAGGAATTGTCCTCCGTCCGCTTCTCCGGCGGCTTCGGCATCATCTCCAGCTGGATCACCGATTTGCAGCCGTGGCGGATGGACGTGCCTACGCAGTCGTTGCCGGTGTCGCCGCCGCCGATGACGATGACATGCTTTCCTTTGGCGGAAATGTATCTGCCGTCGGTCAGTCTCGTGACGGGCATCGCAGTATCGGCCGCGGACAGAATCCCGCGCGCGCCTCCGGATACGCCGTCCGCACTGACGTCTGATCCGGGCGCCGCGCTTCCGCCTCCCGGCAGACTTCCCGCGGTTAAAACGGCTCCGCCGCCCCAGACGCTCTCCGCAGCATAAGCACTCGCGTAGCCCTTACCGGCATCGGTCCCTGCCGCATAAGCGCCCGCGAAAGGTCCCGCCGCCGATCCGGGCGCCGCCTTTTGGGCCTTCGCGGCCTGCGCCGCAGCCTCGGCCGCCTCGGCCGAAAGCTTCGCGTCCCGCCCGGCCAGCAGGCATTTGGTCGTGGATTTTAAGAAATCCACCGCAAAATAGATTCCGTCCGCTTCGCGGCCAGGCGCATTGATATCCCTGGGATTGGAGGCGCCGCAGGCCAGGATCACGCTGTCGTATTCCTTCAGAAGCTTCTCCGCCTTCTGGTTCCTCCCCACGTCCGCGCCGGTGACGAAGGTCACGCCCTCCGCCTCCATGACGGCGATCTTCCGCTCGATGATCTGCTTCTCCAGCTTCATATTCGGGATGCCGTACATCAGAAGCCCTCCGACCCGGTCCTCTCGCTCATAGACCGTCACGCTGTGGCCACGCTTGTTCAGCTGGTCCGCGGCCGCCAGCCCCGCAGGTCCGGAGCCGATCACGGCCACCTTCCTGCCGGTGCGGATCTTCGGCGGTTTGGGGCCCGCCAGGCCGTCGGCGTAGGCCTTCTCGATGACCGCGAACTCATTTTCCTTAATACTGACCGGATCGCCGTTTAATCCGCAGGTGCAGGCCGCCTCGCAGGGGGCCGGGCAGACCCGGGACGTAAACTCCGGAAAGCTGTTGGTCCGCTTCAGACGGTTGTACGCCTGCTTCCAGTTGCCGGTATAGACCAGGTCGTTCCACTCCGGGATCAGGTTGTTTAGAGGACAACCGGAGGTCATCCCCTTGATCATCATGCCCGACTGGCAGAAGGGCACGCCGCACTCCATGCAGCGGGCGCCCTGCCTGCGCTGCTCCGCCTCGCTTAAGGGCGTGTGGAACTCGTTGAAATTCTTAACTCTTGCCTTCGGGCTCACCGCCTTCGCGTTGGCCCTGTCATATTCCAAGAAGCCGGTTGGTTTTCCCATTTTCCTTTCCTCCCCTCTCCTACTTTCTCGTGTTGGCGTAGAATGCCTCGATCTGCGCCTGCTCGCTGGACAGCCCCTTCTCTTCCATCTGCACGATGGTGTTCATCATGCGCCGGTAGTCGTGGGGCAGGATCTTCTTGAATTTCGGAAGGTACTCGCCGAAATTCTCCAGGATCTCCTTGCCGCGGGAGGAATTGGTGTATTTCACGTGCTCGTTGATCATATCCTTCAGCTCCAGCACGTCGTACTTGTTGGTGACCTCTTCCATGGAGACCAGGTCCTTATTCAGCCTCTTGTAAAGGTCGTTCTTCTCATCCAGCACGTAGGCGATGCCGCCGCTCATGCCGGCCGCGAAGTTCTTGCCTGTGGGGCCCAGGATCACCACCCGGCCGCCGGTCATGTACTCGCAGCCGTGGTCGCCCACGCCCTCGACGACGGCCGTGGCGCCGGAATTGCGCACGCAGAAGCGCTCGCCGGCGACGCCGTTGATGAACGCCTTGCCGCTGGTGGCGCCGTAAAGGGCCACGTTGCCAATGATGATGTTCTCCTCGGCCTTAAACGGAACTCCCGTAGGCGGATAGACGACCAGCTTGCCGCCGGATAAGCCCTTGCCGAAATAGTCGTTGCTGTCGCCCGACAGCTCCAGCGTCAGCCCCTTGGGGATGAACGCGCCGAAGCTCTGGCCGCCGCTTCCGTTGCACAGGATCGTGAAGCAGTCCTCCGGCAGCCCGTCCGGATAGCGCTTCGTGATCTCCGAGCCGAAGATGGTTCCCAGGGTCCGGTTCACATTGGAGACGTCGATCTGAAGCCCCTTCTTCTGTCCGTCTGCCAGCGCGCGACCCAGCTTCTTTAAGAATATGTTCTCGTCAATGGTCTCGTTCAGCTTGAAATCGAACTGCTGCTTCGACCGGTAGCCGGCCAGCTTCACGTCCGCGTAAGGATTGCCAAGGATGTTGGTCATATCCACGCTGGCCGCCCGCTCGGATGGCAGATGCTCCTTCTTCTTCAGCAGGTCGGTGCGCCCCACCAGCTCATCCACGGTGCGCACGCCCAGCTTCGCCATGTATTCCCGCAGCTCCTGGGCCACGAAATGCATGAAATTGATCACGTATTCCGGCTTGCCCTTAAAGCGCCTGCGCAGCTCCGGATTCTGGGTCGCCACGCCCACCGGGCAGGTGTCCAGATTACAGACGCGCATCATCACGCAGCCCATGGTGACAAGGGGCGCCGTCGCGAAGCCGAATTCCTCCGCGCCCAGCATGCAGGCGATGGCCACGTCCCGGCCGGTCATCAGCTTGCCGTCGGTCTCCAGGATCACCTTGTCCCGCAGGCCGTTCATGATCAGCGTCTGGTGGGCCTCCGCGATGCCCAGCTCCCACGGAAGTCCCGCATTGTAAATGGAGTTGCGGGGCGCCGCGCCGGTTCCGCCGTCGTAGGAGGACACCAGGATCACCTGGGCCCCGGCCTTGGCCACGCCGGCCGCTACGGTCCCGACGCCGGCCTCGCTGACCAGCTTGACGGAGATCCGGGCGTCCCGGTTGGAATTCTTCAGGTCGTAGATCAGCTGCGCCAGGTCCTCGATGGAATAAATGTCATGGTGAGGCGGCGGGGAGATCAGGCTGACGCCCGTGGTGGAATGCCTGGTCTTGGCGATCCACGGATATACCTTGCCGCCGGGCAGCTGGCCGCCCTCGCCGGGCTTGGCTCCCTGCGCCATCTTGATCTGGATCTCTTTGGCGCTCACCAGGTAGCGGGAAGTAACGCCGAATCGTCCCGATGCCACCTGCTTGATGGCGGAGCATTTGTTGTAATCGTCCGGCTGGGGCGAAAGCCGCTCCAGGCTCTCGCCGCCCTCGCCGCTGTTGGACTTGCCGCCGATGCGGTTCATCGCGATGGCCAGCGTCTCGTGGGCTTCCTGGGAAATGGAGCCGTAGGACATGGCGCCGGTCTTGAACCGTTTCACGATGGAATCCACGCTCTCCACCTCGTCGATGGGGACGCCGCCCTTCTCGTCGAATTTGAAGTCCAGAAGGCTTCGCAGATTCACCGTCTGTCCCTCTTCCGTCAGGGAATGGCTGTACGCCTTGAACGTCTCGTAGCTGCCGGTGCGGGCCGCCTCCTGCAGCAGATGGATGGTCAGCGGATTGTACAGATGCTCCTCCTGACCGGAGCGCATCTTGTGGCTGCCCACGCTGTCCAGCGTCAGGTCCACGTCCAGCCCCAGCGGATCGAAGGCCGCCGAGTGAAGCACATCCACATCGCGGGCGATGTCTGCCAGCGTGATCCCTCCCACGCGGCTGACCGTGTTGGTGAAATATTTGTCAATAACCTCCTTCGAAATGCCGATGGCCTCGAAGATCTGCGCCCCCTGATAGGACTGAATCGTGGAAATGCCCATTTTCGAGGCGATCTTCACGATGCCGTGAAGCACAGCGGAGTTGTAGTCGTTCACCGCCGCGTAATAATCCTTTTTCAGCATTCCCGTCTCGATCAGATAGCTGATGGTCTCGTGGGCCAGATACGGGTTGACGGCGCAGGCGCCGTAGCCCAGAAGCGTGGCGAAATGATGTACCTCTCTGGGCTCGCCGCTCTCCAGGATCAGCGCGACGCTGGTCCGCTTCTTCGTCGTCACCAGGTGCTGCTGCAGGGCGGACACGGCCAGGAGGGACGGGATCGGCACATGGTTCTCGTCGATGTCCCGGTCGGACAGGATGATGATATTGGCCCCGTCCCGGTGCGCCCGGTCCACCTCCAGAAACAGCCGGTCGATGGCCTTGGCCAGGGAGGTATTCTTATAGTAGGTGATCGGGATCACCTCCACCTTGAATCCCGGCTTCTTCATGTATTTGATCTTCAGAAGATCCGTATTGGTCAGGATCGGATTGTTCACCTGCAGGATCTTGCAGTTCTCCGGCTTCTCCTCCAGAAGATTGCCGTCGGAGCCCACGTACACCGTCGTGGAGGTGACGATCTCCTCCCGGATCGCGTCGATGGGCGGATTGGTCACCTGGGCGAACAGCTGCTTAAAATAGTTGAACAGCGGCTGGTGCATCTTCGAGAGCACCGCCAGCGGACTGTCGCAGCCCATAGCCGACGCCGGCTCCGCCCCGGTCTGCGCCATCGGCAGAATCATGGTCTTAAACTGCTCGTAGGTATAGCCGTAGGTTTTCTGGAGCCGCGCCCGCTCCTTGCCGCTCATCTTCGGTACGGCCACGTTCGGGATGGACAAATCGGACATATCCACCAGATTGGAATCCAGCCACTGGCCGTAGGGATTGCGGGATGCGTAATACTCCTTCAGCTCGTCGTCCTGGATGATCCGGCCCTTGCCCGTATCGATCAGAAGCATCCGGCCGGGGCGCAGACGGTCCTTCCTGATAACGTGTTCCTGGGCAATATCGATGGCGCCCACCTCGGAGGCCAGGATCACCTGGTCGTCGTCGGTGATGTAATAGCGGGACGGCCGCAGTCCGTTGCGGTCCAGCACCGCGCCCAGCAGATCGCCGTCGCAGAATACGATGGAGGCCGGGCCGTCCCACGGCTCCATCATCGTCGAATAATAATGGTAGAAATCCTTGATCTCCTGGGGCATGGATTTGTCATGGCTCCAGGGCGCCGGGATCATGGCCATGACCGCCAGCGGCAGGTCCATGCCGCTCATCATCATGAATTCCAGGGCGTTGTCCAGCATGGCCGAATCCGAGCCCTCCTGGTTGATGATGGGCAGAACCTTGTGCATCTCGGACTTGAAGTACTCGGTCTCCATGGTCTCCTCGCGGGCCAGCATCTTGTCCACGTTGCCGCGGATCGTGTTGATCTCGCCGTTATGTACGATGATCCGGTTGGGATGGGCCCGCATCCAGCTGGGGTTGGTGTTGGTGCTGAACCGGGAATGGACCATGGCCATGGCCGTCTCGTAATCCTTATCCTGCAGATCCGGGAAGAAACGGCGCAGCTCCTTCACCAGGAACATTCCTTTATAGACGATGGTCCGGCTGCTTAAGGACACCACATAGGTATTGTCGTTGCTCTGCTCGAAGACGCGGCGGATCACATAGAGGCGCCGGTCGAACGGCAGACCCTTCTCCAGCTCCGCCGGCTTCTTCACGAAGCCCTGGACGATGCAGGGCATCTTCTCCACGGCTCTGGCGCCGATCAGCTCCGGATGGATGGGCACCTCGCGCCAGCCCAAAAACTTAAGGCCCTCCTTCTTCACGATGATCTCGAACATCTTCATGGCCTGATTGCGGGCCAGCATATCCTGGGGGAAGAAGAACATGCCGACGCCGTACTCCCTCTCCTCGCCCAGCTCGAAGCCCAGCGGCTTCGTCACCTTCTTAAAGAACTTGTGGGAGATCTGCAGCATGATCCCTACGCCGTCGCCGGTCTTGCCTTCGGCGTCCCGGCCGGCCCTGTGCTCCAGATTCTCCACGATGTGGAGCGCCTGCTCAACGGTCTGACGGGACTTAACGCCCTTCACGTTCACCACGGCGCCGATGCCGCAGTTGTCGTGCTCGAACCTGGGGTCGTAAAGCCCCGGAAGCTTCTCATTCGGCACACTCATTTCCATCTTCCTCCTCAAACGAAAAATGCTGCCTGCGCGTTCGGAGATACCTCTCCCGCACAAACAGCCCTCTTTGGCATTTCTCTGGTTCATTCAGTTGATCCGTCAATGATCATACTACGATTTTTACGGTTTGTAAAGACTTATTTTAATAACAATTGTCAGATAATTAGATATTATGGTAAATGTGATGGTATTTTCAGTATATTTTTAAGTGTACGCCTTTAAAACACTATTCTTTCCAGTTGTCCAGCAAGACCTCCAACAATCCCACATATCTCCAGCAGTCAAAAAAACGCTGCGGGGTATGAATCTCTCCCGCAGCGGATCATCCTTCGTTTCTTATCCTCATCCTGTCTCCGATATTCTGCCGTTCTTTTGCCTATGTACGGTGTCCCGCCGTTCCGGACGGCATCTCACCGGACGGCCTCTTTGCTGCCTGCCAATGATTCTCTATGACGTTGCCGCCCGGCCGCCCCTACGCGGCCTGCGGCTGCATCCCGCCCTCCGCTTCAGGCTGCCGGCCCTCTGCTACATCTCGCCCAGGCCGCTCTCGATGGCCTTCGTCAGTGCTTCCAGGGCCTCTTCCTCATCCGGGCCGTTGCAGACCACATTGATCTGCGCGCCGCATTTGATTCCGGCCGCCATCACATTCAGGACGCTCTTGGCGATGATACGCTTGTCGCCGCTTTCCAGGATGATCTCGGATTTGAATCTCATGGCTGTCTGGGACAGCACTCCTGCCGGCCGCAGATGAAGACCGGACGGATTTACTACGGTTATTGTCCTGCTGGTCATAGCCTCGTCTCCTTTTATCATGATTCGCCCGCAGGGCTCAACCTAAACGGGCGCTGACTGATCGCGCATTGAGAATACGCAGCCGCAATAGTTCTGCCGGTAAAGCCCGTACTGCTCCGAAAGCTGGATTGAACGCTTATAGCCGTCCCTTTTCTTGAAATCGGAATTCAGGTACGCGACGCCGTATTCCCGTCCCAGCTCCTCTCCGATCTCGTTTAAGACTTCCGCGTTCTTAAGCGGGCTGATCGTAAGCGAAGTGGTAAAATAATCGAATCCGCCCGCCTTCGCACATCTTGCAGCCTCTTTAAGCCGCAGATGAAAGCATTCCCTGCAGCGGGCGCCGCCCTCCGGCTCCTTCTCCAGGCCCTTCACCGCCTCGTAGAAGTCCTCCGGCTGATACGTTCCCTCGACCAGATGCACGGTATTCCCAAGCGGCATCTCGCCGATCAGCCGCCGCTCCTCCGCGACGCGTTTGCCGTATTCCTGCGGCGGGTAAATGTTCGGATTATAGAAGAGAACCGTGATCGAAAAGTACGCCGACAGATATTCCAGCACGTAGCTGCTGCAGGGAGCGCAGCAGGCGTGAAGGAGAAGTCTGGGCGGCGCGCCTCCGTCTTCCCGGCCGTCCTGAATCGTTCCAAGGACGCGGTCCAGTTCCTTCTGGTAATTACGTTTGTTCATATGATTTGCCCTGCGGCTTTTGCAGACGCGGCGCCGGCCTTCTTGCCGGCATCGGCGTGCTGCTCACTTCTCATAGAAAATCACGGATCCTCTTGCTTCTCACCGGATTGCGGAGTTTCCTGAGAGCCTTGGCCTCGATCTGGCGGATGCGCTCCCGGGTCACGTTAAACTCTTTGCCCACTTCCTCCAGCGTCCGCGGATGGCCGTCCTCCAGGCCGAAGCGCAGAACGATCACCTGCCGCTCCCTCTCCTTCAGATCGCCAAGAAGCGCATCGATGTGCTCTCTGAGCATCACGGACTCCACGTTGCCCTCCGGCGTCAGAACGTTGGTATCGGCCACGAAATCGCCCAGATTGGAGTCGTCCTCCTCGCCGATGGGCGTCTCCAGGGACGCCGGCTCCCTCGCGATCTGCATGATCTCCATGACCTTATCCTCGGACATCTCAAGCGCCTCGGAGAGTTCGGACACGGAGGGTTCATAGCCCAGCTCCAGCGTCAGCTTCCGCTGCATCTTGGACATCTTGTTGATCGTCTCTACCATGTGGACAGGTACGCGGATCGTTCTGGCCTGGTCGGCCAGAGCCCTGGTTACCGACTGGCGGATCCACCAGGTCGCGTATGTACTTAGCTTATAGCCCTTCGTATAATCGAACTTCTCGACGCCCTTGATCAGGCCCAGATTGCCCTCCTGAACCAGATCCAGAAAGCTCATGCCTCTGCCGGTATAACGCTTGGCAATGCTGACCACAAGGCGCAGATTCGCCTCAATCAGGCGGTCCTTGGCGGCCTCGTCGCCTTCGGCCTTGCGCATGGCAAGCTCCATCTCCTCATCCGCGGTCAGAAGCGGCACCGTGCCGATCTCCTTCAAATACATGCGGACCGGATCCTCTGTCCCGATCCCTTCCAGAAGATCGATGGCGTCCAAGTCGATATCTTCCTCTTCATCATCCTTGAGAAACCGGTCGTCGTCGTCGTCCGCCGCCAGAAGCATCTCCACCTCGGCGATCATGTTCTCATCCGCTTCCTGGAGGACGTCGATCTCATTGGCCTCCATATAGGCATAGATCTGCTCCATCTGTTCCGTGGTCAGATCGTCGCCCATGAACGCGTTGTTGATCTCGGTCATACCAATGGAATTGCTTTTCGCCTTTCCCTGCTCTACCAGTTTGCCAAGCTTCTCCAGAAAAATAGTTTTGTCCACAAATTACATCCTTTCGCTTATGTCATCAACCCATCAACTTATCATTATATAATATCAGAATTCATTTTTCAACTTTTTTTTACATTTCCTGACAGAATTTCAATCCGTTTCGTCAGGTTCTCAATCTCCACCTCCTGCTCGGCGCCTCCGAACTCGCCGTCCAGCACCCAGTCCACGGGTTCGCTGCAGGTGATGTGCAGCCTCGATGCAAGGAACCGGTGGACATACTCATTGTATTCCTCCTTGGTGATCATTGATGACAAAATATTGGTCAGCTCCATGGCTGTCGTTGGGGTCCGGATCAGGAGCACCTCGAACAGTCCGTCGTCCAGCGCCACATTCCTGGCCACCAGCCCCTTAAAGCCGCCGACGCTGGTGGTATTGGTCACCATGCCGAAGATAAAGTCCTCCTCCATGGAGAATTCATCCGACTCCACCTTCATATGGTAGGACTTGATATTCGCCAGGCTCTTCATGCCCTCGATCATATACGCCTGGTGACCCAGCAGGTTCTTCTTCTCCTGGGGCGTCATATAGGACACCTCCGTAAACGCGCCGAAGCCCGCCACGTACACGAAATTCCGCCGGCCGCAGAACTGGCCGATGTCGATGGGGATCGGCGTTCCGTTCACCACATTGCGGGCCGCATCCACAGCCTTTCTGGGAATTCCCAGACTGGACGCGAAATCATTGGTGGAACCGGCGGGGATGTAGCCCAGCCGTGGCGGATTCTCAAGACGCATCATGCCGGAAATGGTCTCGCTCAGCGTACCGTCGCCGCCGCTGCAGACCAGAAGATCCACGCTTCCGCCGCGGGCCGCCGCCGTCTCCATGGCGTCGAGCCGGGACTGGGTCACATGGACCTCCACCTGCCAGCCGCCCTTATTCAGCGTATCCACGATCGGGAGAAGATTGTCCCTGGCCTTCGCCTTGCCTGCGGTCGGATTCACGATCAGCAGCAGTTTTCCCATAATATGGTTCCTCCACTCTCATGATTCTCCATTTATCAGTTTTATATACCTGTCAAATGCACTGGGAAGGGCGTATTTGTCGGAAAGTTCCCGGCGAGGCACCGCCAGAATCCCTTCGGGGACCGAATCCGCCTCCAGAACGTAGCCTGTCATGTGCCACTCGACATGACTGAAGATGTGTACGGCGTCCGGCGCCGGTACAATACTGCGGATCGCCGGCATAGCCTCGCAGGCGCCTGCGCCGGTGCCGGAGCTGCCGAAGACTGTTCTCCCGCAGTCCCTGCGCCCACTTCCTGTGCTTCCGCCGTCTGCGCTTCCATCTCCTGCGATCCCGCTTCCTGCGTTACCGCCACATGCGCTTCCATCTCCTGCGGCCTCGCTTCCTGCGTCACCGCCGTCTGTACTTCCATCTCCTGCGGCCTCGCTCCCTGCGTTACCGCCACATGCGTTCCCGCCTCCTGCGGCAAGCATCGCTTCCGCGGCCGCCCGCGCTTCCTCCGGCGAACGCTTTCCCTCCAGTCCGGGGAACTCATACATGGACGCCAGAAGTCCCTTCTCCGGCCGCTTCCGGATCACGACCAGATCACCCGACCGGATCAGCAGAACCGTCCGTTCCTCGATCCGTCTCGGCCGTTTCGGCGCCTTATACGGGATCTCCCCGGTCAGCCCGTTCCGCGCCGCCAGGCATACAGACCGCATTGGGCACTCCCCGCATCGCGGCTCGCCGTTGGGTACGCAGACTACGGCCCCGATCTCGATCAGCCCCTGATTAAAGGCGCCGCAGTTCTCCGCCGGAATCACCAGACGCAGTTCCTCCTCGAACCGCCGCTTCACGGCCGGATTCGCGATATCGTCCCTGCTTGCCAGAAGCCTTGACAAGACCCGCAGCACATTCCCGTCCACCGCCGGTTCCGGCTTCCCATAGGCGATGGAAGCGATGGCCCCCGCCGTATAGCTTCCGATCCCGGGCAGCCCCAGAAGTTCCTCCATCGTATCCGGCAGACGTCCGCCGTACCGTTCCACGATGATCCGCGCGGCCTTCTTCAGGTTCCTGGCCCTGCTGTAATAGCCCAGGCCCTCCCACAGCTTCAGAAGCCGGTCGTCCGATACCTCCGCCAACGCCTCCACATCCGGAAGTTCCTCCATAAACCGCGCAAAATAAGGCTTCACCGCCTCCACCCTGGTCTGCTGAAGCATGATCTCCGAGATCCACACCCGGTAGGGATCCGGCTCCTCCCTCCAGGGCAGTACCCTGGCGTTTTGGCGGTACCAGGCCAGGAGCGGCTCCCTGACAGCCCGGATGCGGCCGACCCGGTCAAGGGGCCGGTCATCCGCCTCCAGGACCTGCAGCCTTCCGTACAGGTTCTCAGACATAGCCGTAGATTCCCCTCACGGATACCTCGCCGGACATGACCCTCTCGACGCTACCGTCCTCTCCACGGACGAGAAGACAGCCGTTATGGTCGATACCCTCGCAGACGCCGCGGCGTTCCCTCTGCGGCTCCAGAACGACGACATCCCGGTCCAGGCTCACGAGCCGTTTCATATATTCATCCCGAAGCTCCGCCAGACTGACCGTAGACAGATAGGTCTTGTAATATGGTTCCATCCTCTTCATAACGGCCGCCACGATGCTGCTGCGGTTGAAATACACCCCGCTTTCCAGATAAAGCGACGTGGCGGTCTTGCGGATCTCCTCCGGGAAATCCGTCGTATTCACATTGATCCCGATTCCCACGATCACATAATTGGTCTCCAGCGCCTCCGCGGAAAGCTCCGTCAGGATCCCCACCGCCTTTTTGCCGGAAATGACGATGTCGTTGGGCCATTTGATCCTGGCCGGAAGCCCGGTGACGTCCTCGATGCCGGCCGCAACCGCCATGGCGGCCACCAGCGTCAGCATCGGCGTCACGGACGGACGAATTGAAGGCCGCAGGACGAAGCTGAACCACAGCCCGTCTCCCGGCGGCGAGACCCAGCTGCGGCCCCGCCTTCCCTTGCCGGCCGTCTGCGTCTCCGCAAGGACCAGAGTGCCCTCCGGCGCGCCCCGCTCGGCCAGAAGCTTCGCCTGGGTATTGGTGGAATCCGTCTCATCGAAGAAGTAAAACGGATTGCCCAGCCAGCGGCCCGCCAGATCGCTGCGGCATTCCGTCTCCGTCAGCACGTCTGCCGTTCTCAGAAGCCGGTAACCCCGGTTGCGCACGGCCTCGATCTGGTAACCCTCGTCTCTGAGGCGCCGTATCGCCTTCCAGACCGCGGTTCTGGATACGCCCAGGGTCTCGCACAGCTGCTGCCCCGACACATACCCGTCCGTTTCTTTCAGTTTTCTGATAATCTCCGCCTTCACCCATTACCTCCAGATGCTGATCGCGCTGACCACCGCCACCGCGATCAGAAATACAGCCAGCAGAAGCTGAGCCGCAGCCGCGGCCTTCCTGCGGGCGGACCGGCCGCTGATCCGGAATTTATGAACGCTATTGAACACATTCAGCGCCGCGGCCAGTGCAAATATAACCGGCAGAAGGATCTGGTTCCCCTCCGGATTCAGAAAAGTGATCACAGCCAGGAGCACGATCAGCGCCCCGATCACGATATGAACCGCGTCCACGACCAGGGCCGCGTTGCGCCGTCCCTTCTTCCGTTCCTGTCCGTACATAAACTATACTCCCAATGTGGCGGCCATGACCGCCTTGATCGTGTGCATACGGTTCTCCGCCTCGTCGAACACCTTCGAATACGGAGCCTCGAATACCTGGTCGGCGACCTCCATCTCGGTGATGCCGAACCGCTCTCCCATCTCTTTCCCGATCTTCGTCTTCAGATCATGGAAGGACGGCAGGCAGTGAAGGAAGATCGCCTTCTCTCCCGCGTTCTCCATAACTGCCTCCGTGACACGGTAAGGCGTCAGATCATGAATTCGCTCCTCCCAGACCTCATCCGGCTCGCCCATGGATACCCATACGTCCGTATAGACCACGTCGGCTCCCTTTGTACCGGCCATCACATCGTCTGTCAGGGTGATCGTCGCGCCCGACGCAGCCGCATACTCCCGGCACTGCTTTACCAGCTCTTCGTTGGGGAAATACTTCTCCGGCGCGCAGGCCACGAAGTCAAGCCCCATCTTGGAGCAGGCGATCATCAGGGAATTTCCCATATTGTAGCGGGCGTCGCCCATATAGACCAGACGGATCCCCTTCAGATGCCCGAAATGCTCCCGGATCGTCAGCAGATCCGCCAGCATCTGGGTTGGATGGTATTCGTTGGTCAGGCCGTTCCAGACCGGTACGCCGGCGTGGCGCGCCAGCTCCTCCACGATCTCCTGGCCGTATCCGCGGTACTCGATCCCCTCGTAGATCCGGCCCAGAACCCTGGCCGTATCCGCGATGCTTTCCTTCTTGCCGATCTGGGAGCTGACCGGATCCAGGTAGGTGGTTCCCATTCCCAGATCATGCGCCGCTACCTCGAAGGAGCAGCGGGTCCTGGTGCTGGTCTTCTCGAAGATCAGCGCCACGTTCTTGCCCCTGTGAATATCGACCGGTATGCCTTTTTTCTTCTTGTCCTTCAGTTCCGCCGCCAGATCCAGAAGATAGGTGATCTCCTCCGGACTGTAATCCTTAAGCGTCAGAAAATTTCTGCCTTTTAAATCCATGACTTTCTGCCCTCCTGCTATTTCCTTATATACAACATCGGCTCCCCGCAAGGGGGGAGCCGGATCCCACAATAGTATGCGTCTCTGTTCCGCCGGCCCATATGGGCGGCGGCCTTCTATTCTTCTTTGGCCACCTCGGCCACGGACCTCACCAGACCGGCGAGCCCCTGTATCTCGGAGGGAATGATGATCTTCGTCGCTTTCCCGTCCGCTGCCTTGGCAAACGCTTCCAGGCTCTTAAGCTGAAGCACTGCGTCGTCCGCGCCCGCATCCTTGATGAAACGGATGCCCTCCGCCGTTGCCTGCTGAATCTTCAGGATCGCCTCCGCCTGGCCTTCCGCCTCGCGTATCCTCTTCTCCTTCTCCGCCTCGGCACGGAGAATCGCAGACTCCTTATCCGCCTCCGCATCCAGGATCGCGGACTGCTTCTTGCCTTCCGCCACCAGGATCGTGGAACGCTTCTCGCCCTCCGCGCGCAGGATCGACTCACGCCGCTCGCGCTCCGCCTTCATCTGCTTCTCCATGGCGTCCTGGATCGCCGCCGGCGGGATGATATTCTTAAGCTCCACACGGTTCACCTTGATGCCCCAGGGATCCGTAGCCACGTCCAGGGCGGAGCGCATCTTCGTGTTGATGGTCTCCCTGGACGTCAGGGTCTGATCCAGCTCCAGATCGCCGATGATATTCCGAAGCGTCGTCGCCGTCAGGTTCTCAATGGCCATGATCGGGTTATCCACGCCGTAGGTATAAAGCTTCGGGTCCGTGATCTGATAGAACACGACCGTGTCGATCTTCATCGTAACATTATCCTTCGTGATCACCGGCTGGGGCGGGAAATCCACTACCTGCTCTTTTAAGATCACTCTCTTGGCGATGCGGTCGATAAACGGCATCTTCACATGAAGACCCACCGGCCAGGTCGCCAGATACGCGCCGAGGCGCTCCACGATCACTGCGTTGGCCTGCGGAACGATCTTCACGCAGGAAGACATTACCACCAGAATGATAATCAGTAAAATCAGTACGCCGATAAAAGCTCCCATACTACAATACCTCCTGTTCCTGTCTGACGATCAGCTTCACGCCCCGGATCCCCTGGATCACCACATTCGTGCCCTCCGGGTACACATCCCTGTCCTCGCTGGCGCGGGCGGTCCATTCCTGCCCGCCTACCACGGCCTTCCCGGTTCCAAGCTCGTTATTGATCTCCTGGATCACCCTGGCCGTACGCCCGATCAGACTCTCCGCATTCGTCCGCGTCGTCCGCTTATTCAGATACTTCGCCGCCCACGGTCTTGTAAAAAACAACAGCAGGAACGACACGATCACGAATACCGTAAGCTGCATCTCCACGCCGGCCCCGAAAAGGGACAGGATGAACGCCACCAGCGCTCCGCCAGCGAACCAGATGGTCGTCAGCGCCAGCGTCGCCAGCTCGATCCCGATCAGGACGACGAAGAAAATGAGCCAGTAAATGGATGTCAATTCCGATTCCCCCTGTCTGTTAATATGGACGCTGCCTCCGCTTCGGCAAGATTCGTCCATTTATATTATAAGAGTATTTCTGCCTGAATTCAATCATTTTCTTAAAATTCCAGTTGAAATTCATCCGCGATACGCCAGTCCGGAGCCGGCGCCATCCGCAATATCCCGGTCCGGAGCCGGCGCCACCCGCAATATCCCGGTCCGGAGCCGGCGCCGCCCGTGAAAGGATCAGCGGACCGCCGCCCGCCGTCTCTGCCGCGCCGCTTCGTACATCAGGACCGACGCCGCCACCGCCGCGTTTAAGGACTCCACGCGGCCCAGCATGGGGATCCGGATCCGCACGTCCGCCGCCTCCGCCGCCTCCGCACTCAGGCCCGCCGCCTCATTGCCGATCAGAAAGCCCACAGGGCCGGTATAGTCCTGTGTATCGTACTCCACACTTCCCCGAAGATGGGCGGCCACCAGACGGATCCCGCCCTTTCGGGCATCCGCCAAAGCCGCCGCAAAATCATCCGTCCGGCAGAACGGCACCCGGAACACGGAGCCCATCGTGGATCGGACCACCTTCGGGCTGTACGGATCTACAGTATGACCGTCCGTCACGACTCCGGTAACGCCCGCGCCCTCCCCGGCGCGCAGGATTGTTCCCAGATTGCCCGGATCCTGAACCGTCTCCAGAAACAGAAGAAGCGCAGGCTTCGGCCCGTCAAGCAGCTCCGCCAGCGTATGCCGGCTCTGCTTCACGACCGCCAGGACCCCCTGGGGCGTCTGGGTATCCGACATGGCCCGAAGGACCTCCTCCGAGACCGTATCCAGGATCCCGCCTCCGTCCGTAAGACCCAGCGCTTCATTCTCCCGCAGGAACATCTCCGTGGCGTAGACATGAACCAGTCTGTCCTTCGGGATCTCCGAAAACATCCTGGGCCCTTCCACCACAAAGACGCCCTCCTCATTCCGGTATCTGGCCTTCTTCGTCAGGGCGGCCACCTCTTTCACCCGCCGGTTGGCGGTGCTTGCGATCATCATAGCGTCTCGATCTCCTCCATCCAGATACGGCTTACCGCGTCGCTCGGCATCCGCAGATCTCCCCTGGGCGACAGGGCCACGCTTCCTACCTTCGGTCCGTCCGGCAGACAGGAGCGCTTAAACTGCTGAGAGAAAAACCGCCGGTAGAACGTCTTAAGCCATTTCCGGATCGTCTCCGGGTCATACGCGCCGCCGCGAAACGCCTCCAGCGCCATCCGGTAGATCCTGGCCGGTCCGTATCCGAACCGCAGCATATGATACAGGAAGAAATCATGCAGTTCGTACGGTCCCACCAGATCCTCCGTTTTCTGGGAGATCGTTCCTCCCTTCCCGGGAGGCAGCAGCTCCGGGCTGACCGGCGTATCCAGGACGTCCAGAAGCACCTCCCGCAGCTCCTTCTCCCCGCAGGTATCCGCGTAATAGCGCACCAGATGGCGCACCAGCGTCTTGGGCACCGAGGCGTTGACGCCGTACATGGACATATGATCGCCGTTATAGGTCGCCCAGCCCAGCGCCAGCTCCGACATGTCCCCGGTACCGATGACCAGTCCGTTCTCCTGGTTGGCCGTATCCATCAGGATCTGCGTCCGCTCCCTGGCCTGACTGTTCTCATATGTCACGTCGTGGACATCCGGATCGTGGCCGATATCCCTGAAATGCTGCGTCACCGCCGCCCGGATGTCGATCTCCTTAAGCGTCGCGCCCAGTCTCTGCGTCATGACGCAGGCGTTATGGTAGGTCCGGTCCGTGGTGCCGAAGCACGGCATTGTAACGGCGACGATCCGTTTCCGGTCAAGCCCCAGCAGATCGAAGGCCCTGGCCGTCACCAGAAGGGCCAGCGTCGAATCCAGGCCGCCGGAGATCCCCAGTACCGCACATTGCGTGCCGGTATGCTCCAGCCGCTTCTTTAAGCCGAGAGACTGGATGTTTAAGATCTCCTCGCAGCGCCGGTTCCTCTCGCCGGCATCGTCGGGTACGAAGGGCGCCGGATCGATGGACCGGCGAAGCGCCAGCCGCTCCGGCTTCAGCTCAAAGCCGATATGCAGATATCCGACTGAAGCATCCGCTCCGCCCGGATACGTATTCATCCTCCTGCGTTCGCTGCGGAGTCTCCACAGATCCAGATCCGCGTAAAGGATCCCCGTGGCGAAACGCTTCGCCTCCGCCAGCACGGTCCCGTTCTCGGCGATCAGATCATGGCCGCCGAACACCAGATCCTGGGACGATTCTCCCTCGCCGGCGCTGGAGTAGACATAGCCGCACACCAGGCGGCCCGACTGGCCGCTCACCAGAGACCTTCGGTAATCGTCCTTGCCCACGGTCTCCACGCTGGCCGAGCTGTTGACAATCACCGTCGCGCCCGCTAAGGCGTGCCCGATACTGGGCGGATTCACGACCCACAGATCCTCGCAGACCTCCGCCGCCACCTTAAGCTCCGGGATCTGCGCACACGTAAACAGCAGGCGGGAGCCCATGGGAACCTTCTCTCCCATAAAATCCACCCAGACCGGCTGCTCGTTCCCCCGTGCAAAATACCTGCCCTCATAATACTCCGAATAATTGGGGATATTCAGCTTCGGCACCAGTCCCAGCACTTTCCCTCCGCCGATCGCCGCCGCCACGTTGTAGAGGCGGCCTCCCATTTCCCAGGGAAGTCCGACGAAGGCAAGCAGATCCAGCTGCGCCGTGGCCTCCGCCAGCATCGCCAGGGTCTTTTTAGCCTCGTTCAGCAGCCGATCCTGCAGAAACAGGTCGTTGCAGGTATAGGCCGTGATGCAAAGCTCCGGAAACACCATCAGCTTCGCGTGATTTTCCGCCCCCTCGCGCATCATTTCCAGAATTCTTTCCCCATTATATACGGGATCCGCCACGCGGATCTTCGGCGTCGCCGCCGCCGCGCGGATATAGCCCTGATCCATGGTATCCGTTTCCTTTCTGTCCTTCGTAAATTCTGTCCGTAAACCGCCGAAAACCGCGGCTTTCCGCCGGGATCCGGCGGTTTCTTTCTGTGGATAGTATACACCGTTTCCCCTGAAAAGGGAAGTTTGACTTTTCGAATCTTTTCGTGTAAAATAAGCATGAAATGTTTCTTCAGGGAAATGAGGCACAAAACCATGATGAAGATATCGACCAGGGGCCAGTACGCCCTTCGTATGATGGTAGAATTTGCGCTGCACCCCAACGAGTGCACCACGCTCAGCCAGGTGGCCGCCCGGCACGATCTGTCGGACAAATACTTAGAGCAGATCGTGGCCGTACTGGTGCGGGCCGGCTATGTTACGAGCGTCCGCGGCGCCAAGGGCGGCTATATGCTGACGAAGGATCCGTCCGAATATACCGCCGGCATGATCCTGCGGCTGATGGAGGGGGATCTGGCTCCGGTCGCCTGCCTGAGCGGCGACACGGAACCTCAGTGCAAGCACTGGGACACCTGCTCCACCCTGTCGCTCTGGAAGCAGGTGGAAGATGCGATCAGCCAGGTGGTGGACCACGTTACGCTGGCCGACCTGGTCCGGGATCAGCTCCAAAGACCGGGATATACGCCCCGCTAGGGGACGTAATCCCGGTCTTTATTTTGCAGGCTTTGATTCAATCTCTCCGGCTTCCGCAGTCATTTCTTTGATGCCTCAATCATCCTCCGGCCGCCGAACGCTCCCTGTGAATCCTCAACCCTCCTACGGCTTCTAACCCCTTTCTTCAGCTTCTCTGCCGCTCTCCTTATTTCAGGCATTGCACCTACTTCTTCCCGCTTTTCGTTCATTTCTCCAGCTTCTGAGTACTTTCTTCGGATTCTTGGCGTCCTTCGTCTTTCAGGCGCTTCCCATACTTCTAATTTCTTTCCTTCATTCCTCAGGCCCGGCCGCCATCCCCGTCAGATCGAATACGGCCAGGTTCGGATTGTCCGCTTCCGCATCGGCAAACGCCTTCCGCACCTTCAGAAGATAGCCCGCCGCATTAAAGGAAGCATGCCGCCCAGGATGCCGCGGGGCAATCTCCCCTCCGTCTGTCATGGTCTCAGACGGCTGCTGCGGCTCCGTATCCGCATCTGCCGGATCTCCGGCAGACGCCGGAATCGCCAGCCCCACCGCCGTCGGCTCTGTAATATCAGTCAGACAGTCGTAGAGGGCGTCCAGATTATGTCCGTAATAGTCCGGGAACGCCATCTTCTCCGCGATGTACTCATGGATCTCCCGGCGCGAAAGCGCAGCGACGGACGCCGCATCCCCGAAATCAAGCGTGATCTTTCTCATTCCGCCGGTCCCTCCTCATCATACAGAAGTTCAAAATTCTCGTAATGATCCTCCGAATAGTACACCAGGCCGTCGCTGCTGTACACGATCCGCTTTCCTCCGCGGTAGCCGCCCTCGTAATCGATGTCGCACTCATAATAGGTGCGTCCCTTTTTCCCGGGCAGGAGTCCTTCCCGGTTCCCGAACCGGTCTCCGCCAATACTCTTGCCGGGCGCAACGTCCCACAGATTCCCCTTGCCGGAATCCCAGCCCAGGTCTCTGGCCTCGTCCTTCGTTATATAATTGGGAGGCAGCTCCTCATAAAGATGAAGGTACAGCGCCACATGGTCCCGGTCGCTGTATTCCTCTCCGAACTCGACAGAGATCCCGCCCGCCTTCTCAGGCTCCGGCGCTTTTTCTTCCGCTTCGTCAACCGCTTCCGAGAATTCCTCCGCCAGCTCCGATACTTCCTCTTTCACGTCGCCTTCCGCGGATTCCAACAGTTCCTCCGCCAGCTCCGACGCTCCCTCTTTCACTTCACCGGCAGCGGATTCCAGCTGCTCCGGCACATTCTCCCCCGCATCGCCAACCGCGGATTCCAGGGTCTCCTTCACGAGTCCCGGCACTTCCTCACCGATGTCGCCGACTGCGGATTCCAGGATCTCGTCCGCCAGCTGCGACGCTTCCCGTTCCTCCGCCTCATTCAGCCCGCCGGCTGCGGATTCCAGGATCTCTTCTCCGATGGCCTTAAGCGTCCCGTCCCCGCCTCCGCAACCTCCAAGGATCAGGCTGACCGCCAGAAACAGCGCCCACACCGGCGCCGCATACCGTTTCCATCTCTTTTTCCAACCGTTCATCTGTTTCCTCCCGCACTACATACTGATTCGGATGCCCGCAGCGATGACGCTCCGCTCCCATAAAGCCGCAAACCGCCTCTCGCTGTCCCCGCCATCCTGCTATCAATCATAAATTTTCGGCAGAACGATGTCAAGATTTTTTCTTTTCTATTGATTAAAGTGTTAAAGCATACTATAATAGCAAAAAGAAAGCCTACTATCGCGGTAGGATTCGGTAAGAAAAGGGGGAACTTTCCATGAAAATTCCTGCGAAAGCAAAAAAATGTATCTGGCTGGCCGTACTCGCCGCCATCCTCGTACTGGTCTGGATCACCTCCCGGACGCCGGCCACCGCCGGCGAGGGCTACCTGCCGGGAGTCTATCAGTCCGTCTGGTCTCTGCTTCCGGCCGTAGTCGCCATCAGCCTGGCCCTGATCACGAAAGAGGTCTATTTCTCTCTGTTCATGGGCATCGTCACCGGCGGCCTGCTCTACGCCAACGGAAACCTGGGGATGGCGCTCCAGACGATCCTCTACAACGATGAGGGCGGACTGGTCAATAAGATCGCCACACAGCAAAACGCCAGTATTCTGGTATTCGTGGTCCTTCTGGCCGCGCTGGTGGCCCTGATGAACAAGGCGGGCGGATCCGCCGCCTTCGGACGCTGGGCGTCGAATCACATCCACAGCAAGGTGGGGGCGCAGCTGGCCGCCATCGCCCTGGGCGTGCTGATCTTCGTGGACGACGGCTTCAACTGCATGACCGTCGGCTCCGTGATCCGGCCGGTCACGGACCGCCATCAGGTATCCCGCGCCAAGCTGGCCTACCTGATCGA
>CANQME010000065.1 GCA_947624815.1 uncultured Lachnospiraceae bacterium
CTTCCGCTCCCTGTGCGCAACCCTGCTGCGGGAGGCGGGATTATTCCTGACCTCTGCTTCCGGAGCTTCCGCCGGCTCATAGTCCTCCGCCTCCGGAGCTTCCTCCGGCTCATACTCCTCCGGCCCGGTCTCTCCCGGCCCGGCTTCTCCCTCCGGTTCGTACTCCTCCGGCCCGGCTTCTCCCTCCGGCCCATACTCTTCCGGTTCGGCCTCCTCCGGATCGTAGTCCTCCTCCGAGGCGTTCACCTGATCCAGATCGTAGTATTCGTTTAAGGCGCCTTCTTCATATTCCTTCAGCAATTCTTCCAATTCCTCCGTCGTCTTTCTGATCTCATCCGACTTCATCTTCTCATTCCCCGTCTCCGGGCTTTCTCCCCGCCTTCTTGAAAATAAACCACTTGCTGAACACATAGTTCAGCACCAGGGAGATGGCGGATACCACCAGCTTCCCGAAAAACTCGTTCCACTTAAGCCCGTCCACCATTGCGATCATGCCCAGCATCGTGAAGATCCCGGTGGCGACCCGGGCTGCCACAAAGCCGGAAAATTCTTTCCACAGAAATCCCGGTCTCATCACAAAGCTGCGAAACACAAAAAGCTTATTGGTGACGAAGGCGAACAGCACCGCCGCCGCCCAGCTGAGGGCCGTGGAGACCCGGTAATCCGTCCCCATCCGCCAAAGCACCGTATAGGTAACCCAGTCAACCGCAGTCGTCAATACGCCAAATATGAAATAGGTTACAGTCTCCCGGTTAATAAGCTTCCTCCGAATTCTTTCCAGCATATCAGCACCTCATACGCCCCAGTATTCTCCAATTATAGCTTTCCTGTCCCGTAAAGTCAACAAAAAAGCCCGCCTCCGCTTACCGCTGCAGAGACGGGCCATAGTCCCTGTCCGTCAGACGTCTGCGCCGCCGAACCGCACGCCGCACAGGAAGACCCCGGCCACGTTCAGATCGTCGTCCAGCATGACCAGATCCGCGTCCTTGCCGTCGCTGATCGAGCCCTTCCGGTCCCATACGCCGATCAGCCGGGCCGGATTCTCGGTAAATACCGGAAGCACCTCCTCCAGAGGCCGTCCCGTAAACTTCAGGATATTCTTAAGCGCCCGGTTCTGGTTCAGCGTGCTCCCCGCCCTGGTGCCGTCGCTGACCAGCTTGGCGTCGCTGTCCTTTACGACGACCTCATTGACTCCCAGATGATAGAAGCCGTCGGGAAGTCCCGCCGCCATGATGGAGTCGGTAATGGCGATCAGCCTGCGGGGCCCCTTCACCTTCCACAGAAGGCGCACGATGCCCGGATGCAGATGGAAGCCGTCGCAGATCATCTCGCAGTAGATGTCGCTCTCCAGCGCCGCCCCCAGGATCGCCGGCTCATGCTGGTGCAGAAGCCGCATCGCGTTGCAGGTATGGGTGCTGCAGGCGGCTCCGGCACGGATCGCCGCCATGGACGTGGCATAGTCGGCGCCGGAATGGCCGATGGCCGTCACGATCCCCTGGGCCGTCAGCTCCGGGATCAGGTCCACCGCTCTCTCCACCTCCGGGGAAACCGTCATGTAGCGGATGTTCCCCTGCGCCCGGTTCTGATACTCGAGCACCAGGGCCGCATCCGGCTTGCGGAGCAGATGCTCCGGCATGGCCCCTTTATATTCCTTCGCCAGAAACGGTCCTTCCAGATGGATTCCCAACAGCTGGGCCGAATCGTGCGCCGACGCGTCCACCGCCAGGAACTGGTCGATGCACCGCTCCGTCTGCTCCTTCGTGTCGGTCAGGACCGACATCAGCCAGGACGTCGTCCCGTTGCCCGCGAAAAAGCGTCCGATCTTCTTCAGATCCTCTGCCGACGCGCCGTTGACGTCGACGCCCACCGCGCCGTGGGTATGGATATCAATGAATCCGGGAACGATCTTCCTTCCGGAAGCATCCACACATTCCGCTCCCGCAGGCACCTCCCCGCGGCAGAGGAAGACCTTCCCGTCAAGGACCCGCAGGGCCGTTTTCTCAAAGCGGCCGCCGACATACGCCTCACCGTTGATAATATAGAATTCCCTCATGATCCTTCTCCTTATACACCGCGCCGGCCCTTACGGCCGTCCGGTACGCAATATCCGCAATCCCGCAGCTTCACAGCCGCACCGCCGGTCCTTCACGCCCGGCCGTCCCGCACGGCAATTACTCCGGCAGCTCCGCCACGAACTCCGTAATCCGGATCTTCGCGTCCGGATGATCCTGCAGAAGCGTCACCGGGAAATGGGCCGATACTTCGCCGTAGGCCGCATGCCGCACCACGCTTCTGTGCCAGTCGCGGAAGCATCCCAGGCGGATCTTCCGTGCATGGAAAATCTCGTCCATGCCGATGGTCACGCAGTAACGGGGCATGTCGTCCAGGGCGCCGTTCAGATCGCCGATGGCGTTGGCCGTCCTGGTCTCCGGCGTGATCGCCAGCACCCGCGTCCTTAGCGTCTTAAACTGCTCCGGCGTCAGCTCATCCTGCGCTTCGTTGAACGCCAGATGGCCGTTGATGCCGATGCCGCCGAAGCAGATATCCACGCCGCCCAGCTTTTCGATCATCCGCGGCACGTTCTCCACATCCTTCGGATCCGGGAAAATGCGCTGCGCCTCCGGCATCACCAGCTCCGGATCGACCTTCGTGTAGACCGTCCGGTTCATGAATCCGCGGAAGCTCAGCTTCTCGGACACGTCGATCCACTCCTTCTCATCGGTCAGGTACTCGTCCATATTGACGAACCAGACATTCTTTAGACTAATCCGCTCCCGGTTCACGATATCCACAAAATACGGATACTGCCCCACGGGACCTACCGGGCAGATGAATACCGTCCGCTCGTTCGCGGCGTTTTTGCGGACGATCTCGTCCGCCATCTCCCGGGCGATGGCCGAGAACACGGCGGCGTTGTCCGCCATAACCTCTACCGGGATCTTCGGAGCCGCCAGAAGCTGCTCCTTCGTATAATAGTAATAATCATGCTTCATAGCCGGTCATATACCTCCTGTCTCTTCTGCGCCTGCCGGACGAAAGCGGACTGGAATACCGCCATCTCCCGCCGGGCAGGGCATTTCCCGTCCCTGTCATCCGCAGCACGGATGGCCGTGTCCGTCTCTGGTATGGCTGTTCTGCGACGGATCCTTCATGCACAGATGAACGGCCGCCGTCGTAAAGGTCTTCGGCAGAGCCAGGATATTGGGATTCGGGCCCACATACTTCTTCATCGCGTCCGCCAGCGCTTCCTCCACCGTCGCCCTCGTCTTCAGTCCCATGCTTCTGGCGATTCCCGGCTCCCTGGCGCCCACGATGTAGATGGCGCTGGTGTGCTCCTCAGCCAGATGGCCGCAGCTCATCATCGAGAAGCCGTGGAACGGATGGAACGCATTGGCGAAGCGGTATTTGCGGATATACTCCTCATTGGTCGCGAAATACTCTCCGTAGCGGTTCATGTCCGGCAGGATATTCATGGAATCGTGCTGGAACATCTCGTAAAGCTCCCGCAGGTACGGCCACCGCTCGTCATGGAACCACCCGTCGCAGATGCTGGGTACGATGAACACGCAGTGATCCGCCAGAATTCTCTTGTGACGGATGACCTGGGCAGACAGAGCCTGCATCATCTGGATCGGGTTGGTGCCCATGCCGGCGCCGTAGTGGAAATTGGTGGGCATTCCGAAGACCACCACATCGTATTTCTTCTCCGCCCAATGGACATAGGTACGCTTGTCCGCCATCTTCCAGCTGATGGGCTGCATCTCGGCGGCGTAGCCGGAATTGATCTCGATCTGACGGGATTTCGTATCCAGCACCGCGTCGCAGCAGAAGAATCTCTTCCCCATCTTCTCTTCCATGAACATTCCCTGGCGGTCGAACTTCTGCCGCATGACGCTCGAGGTGGACACCGGAACGAAATCCGGCCGGTGCATCACGTCCGGCACATGGTGGGCGGCGATGCTTCTCCAGTGGCTGATGCCGGTGGCGCAGTGCTTGTAGCCGCCGGAATAGCCGCCGTAGGGATTGCCCTGGGTATGGCCGATCAGGATCGGAACATCTGCGTCGAAGACGTATTTGTTCATGATCACATGGTCGCCGTCCTCCGTATAGCCCAGATCCACCAGATGCTCGTAGTCCTCGCTGTCATGGCTGGTGATCTGCCCACTGGGATAAAACTCGTTAAACAGCTGATCCCCCAGGATCGTGCGCATCTCCGGCACCGTCGCCCTGGGATGAAGGCCGTTGGAGAACAGAAGGAGAATGTCCTTCTTCTCGACTCCGACGCTGTAAAGCTCATCCAGGCAGGCGCGTATCGCCACCTTCCGGTGGGACGTGGGCTGGTTGCCACCCTTCACGATATCCGGAATCACGATCACTACCTTGTCCCCGGGCCTGGCCAGCTCCGTAAGCGTCGGCATGCCGATGGGATGGCGAATGCTGTCCAGCGTCGCCGCATACAGGCTGTCCCAGTCCTGGGGCAGACAGGGCGGGTCGGGAACCGTCTCGCCGGGAATAAACACATCGGTGGTATCCGGAAGTTCCGCGCTCATAAAGCCGTTTCCGTATTCAAAATCAAGCTTCATCTCGTATTCTCTCCTTTACTCATGAATCCTCTGCCCTGTCCGGCGCGCCTTGCCGCCTTCCCGCAGGGTGCAGGGCATGTCCCCTATTTTCCCAGATACAGCCGGATGATCTCCAGGTATTCATCCGGGTAGAATCCAATCTCCCCGGCAAACCGGGTCAGGGCGATCAGGCCGCCGTCGATCTCTTCGATGGACGCCAACATCGCCGCGTTGTCGGCCTTCAGGCCGCCGCCGTAGACCACGTCCATGCCGCCGGTCTGCTCCTTCACGAAGCGGGCGATCATCGTAATATAGTCCTTGCCGGCCGGCGTCTTGCCGGGACCGATGCTCCAGACCGGCTCATAGGCGATGACCACCTTCGACCGGTCCACGCCGTCCAGGCCCACGCTCAGCTGCTCTCCCAGCACCTGCTGCCACTGAGGCTGCTCCTCGCTGGTCTCGCCGATGCAGTAGACCACCCTGAGTCCTGCGGAAACGGCGCATTTGATCTCCCGGTTCAGCAGGCGGTTCACGGCGGCCGCATCCACGACGCCGGCCTCCGCCAGGATCCCTTTCTTGTCGTTGCGCTCCTCGCAGTGGCCGATCAGCGTCGCCCCACAGCCCAGAGCCTTCACGATGGAAGCGGGGCGGTTCGTGGTAAACGCGCCGAAATTGCCGCCGACCGCCGTATTCTCCCGGAATACCCCCTGGCTTCCCAGAACCACCGGGCTGTCCTCACACAGCGCGGCCTCCGCCGAAAGCAGATGGGCCTCCGGCAGGAACTGTACGAATTCCACTCCGGCCGGATCGTATTGCTTTAGTCCTTCCTGGGTGGACTCCACGACCGTCCTTCCCCAGTCCGCTACCGGCGCCAGGCGGTTCACCCCGCCCAGCTCCACCGGTACGTCAAAACGCTTCAGGTTCAGATAAATATGCTTCATAGCGAATCATCCTCTCAAATATCGGTATCGTACTTGTCAAGTCACCGCAGCAGCGCGAATTCCGGAAGGTTTCCGCCCATCAGCGGGGCGGCGTAATCGAAGAATTCGTCGGCGATCCGGTTGCCGTCCACGATCCATTCCATCGGGAACTTCTTCTCCGCATTGGCTACCCCCGCAAGCGGCGTAAGGAACAGTCTGCTGGAATACCTGCCGCCGCTCCGGTCCGCCTCGATGGCCACCATCGCTCCGCTCTCGCCGCGAAGCGCCGCCTTCACGGCTTCGCTGCCCACCTCGTAAGCCTCCTTCTGATCCACCGGCGACACATAGGGGATGCTGGTACGTCCCAGAAGTCCCGGCTTCTCCGCCCTGGATTTCAGCTTCGTGTTCTGCACGATCAGGTCAGAGATATGCTGGCCGACTCCGCCGGGAATGACATGGCCGAACCCGTCCACGATGCCGGTGTCGGCAAGCGGCTTACCGTGAATGTCGCGGACGCCCTCGCTGACCGTTACCAGAAGTCCCCTGCCCTTGGCGTAGCCCTTCTCGATATCCGCCAGCATCCGGTCCACATCCACCGGCACCTCCGGAAGATATACCAGCTGCTCACAGTCCGTCAGCCGGGACGCCATGGCGCTGGCCGCCGTGACCCAGCCGGCGTTCCGCCCCATCAGCTCCATGACCACCACGTGGATCGGAAGTCCCGAAGCGTCCAGCGCCAGCTCCGCCGCATTGATCGCCGCGTAGCGCGCAGCGCTGCCGAATCCCGGGCAGTGATCCGTCACCACCAGGTCGTTGTCCATGGTCTTGGGGATGCCGATGACACGAAGATCCAGACCCTCCTTCAGGGCCAGCTCGTTTACCTTATGGCAGGTATCCATGGAATCGTTGCCGCCGTTATAGAAGAAGGCGCGGATCCCGAACCGGCGGAGCGTGTCGAGCACCACCGGGTAATCCGCCTCCGTCAGCTTCCTTCGGCAAGAGCCGATGGCCGACGCGGGCGTATGGGACAGACGGCTGATGACCTCCGGCGGCACGTCCGTCAGGTCGATCAGATCCCCCTTCAGCAGTCCCTCAGCGCCGAAGCGGGCCGCGTAGATCCGGTCTACCTTTCCCGACGCCCTGGCCGCCTCCACCACACCCTGTAAAGAGGTGTTGATCACGGCCGTAGGCCCTCCGCCGTGTGCCACTAAAATGTGAAACCCCATATCCAATTCCCCCTGTTCTTTATTCTGCGGCCGTCACGGCCTGCCTCTGCGTCAGATCCCTTTTTTGCGGTATCTCTCCGCCATCTCCTCCAGCGAGACCGCTTCGATCAGCGGTGCCTTGCCCACGCTGTCGAACTCGACGATCAGCGTCCCGACTACCTCGCGGACGCCCCGCTCGATGCAGTCCACCACCAACGCCACATCGTCGTCCGGTACATTCCCGTACATGACCGTGTCCATGATCGGCGGCAGGAACACACGCGGATCAAACTGGGACGGATTCTTGAGAAGCAGCTCGTAGATCGGTCCGATGCTGGGGCTCTCCCGCTTAACCGGTTTATCGCGGAACAGCTCGCGCAGGTTACGGGTTACGGCAAGACGGATGTCTGTATCCACGTTGATCTTGCGGATGCCCAGCTTGGATACCTCCTTCAGCTGCTCCTTCTTGATGCCGTAAGCGTCGTGGATATCTCCGCCCAGAGCGTTGATCTCGCTGACGATGTACTGGGGCACGGTCGAGGAGCCGTGGCTGACCAGCGTTCCCTCGATCCCCTCGTGCATCATGCACTCCTTCGTGGCGATGGCAATCTCCTTGCGGATCACCGTATCCTTCCCCTTATTGGCGCCGTGCTTGGTGCCGTAGCTGATGGCCAGCGCGTCGACTCCCGTATTCTTGAAAAAGGTAACCGCGTCCAGCGGATTCGTGTACGTGGAAGTCGCCGCAAACACATGATCCTCCACGCCGGCCAGCACGCCCAGCTCTCCCTCGACGGTCACGCCGCGCTCATGGGCGTATTTGACCACCTCGCGGGTCAGCTCCATATTCTCCTGAAACGGAAGGGAAGATCCGTCGATCATGACGGACGTATATCCGCCGGCGATGGCCGCAGCGCAGGAATCGAACGTCTTGCCGTGGTCCAGATGCAGAGCCACCGGGATCGGGCTGTCCGCGGCGTACTTCTTTACCGCGTTGGCGATGTTGAGTGCGCCCTTCTTCTTGTCCTCCAGGGTGCCGTTGGCGAAATCCGTCCGGCCTCCCATGAATGCGTTCGCCAGGTCGGCTCCCTGCAGGATCGCCGCCGAGCGGAACATCTCATGCACCTCGATCACGGCCTTCGCCTGGCAGACCGCGTTGACGTTGAACGCGCCCTGCGCGTAATTATACGTTTCCGTCGCATCCAGGATCGCTTTCATTGGTACTAATGGCATAGTAACACCTCCGTTTTGTCTGTAATCGTTTGTTTCGAATCACTACCGCTGCCCTAACTTACTACATACCTTTAGTATACTAGCAATTCACCGGAATTACAAGGAAAATGTGACAAATATGGAACCATTTCCACAAGTTGTCTGACGTTCCGTCCTCTGAAAACTATTTTGTTTTTCGGAAATGTGTGATATGATGAAGGGGAAGAATTTCAGGAAAACAAAGGAGACAGGCATATGCAGGACGATTACACCAATCACAGCGACCCGGTTCCCGGAGCGGACGCCGCCGGAGTTCGGACCGGAGAAGGCGCGGGCGTACGACAGGAACGGCCGCGTTTCCGGCCGGAGATACCGGATCATCCCGACCGCCGCAGACCGGCCTACCGAAGCCGCAGGCGCACGCCCGCAGACAGGATCCTTCCCATACTGCTTCTGGCGCTTCTGGCGCTGGCCGGAGTCGGAGCCGGGATCGGGATCGGCTACGGGATCTGGGGATATGAGGCGCCCTACACCGTGGATCTGAAGGCGGTCAAAACACCCGACTGGATCGAGCAGAAGCTGCTGCGCAAGAACATTTTCTCCCGCCCGGACGTGTCCATGCGGGAAGTGAAGAATATCGTGGTCCACTACATAGGCAATCCCAACACCACCGCCGACTCCAACCAGCGGTACTTCGACAGCCTGGCCGACCAGGATCCGGAGAAGGGCGGCACCTCTTCCTCGAGCCATTTCATCGTAGGGCTGGACGGCGAGATCATCCAGTGCATCCCAATCAGCGAGATCTCCTATGCCAACGGGCCGCGCAATTTCGACACCGTCACCATCGAAGTCTGCCATCCGGACGAGACCGGCAAATTCACCGACGCCTCCTACGACGCGCTGGTGAAGCTGACCGCCTGGCTCTGCGAAGAGCTGAAGCTGGATGAAAAGGACGTGATCCGCCACTACGACGTGAACGGCAAGAGCTGCCCTCTGTATTTCGTCGAGCACGAGGACGCGTGGAAGCAGTTCCGCAAGGACGTGAAGGCGGCGATCAAAGCACAGTGATCCGGCTTTCGGCCGCACAGGAGGAACGAAACGTTACCGGATAAAAAGCAGCGGCACGGCGCCCGGTCCGGCGTCTGCCGCTGTCTTACTGTCCGACGTCTCCGTCTTATTTCTCATAAAGGAACTTCTCCGGAAGCGTCACCTTGAAATCCACCGCAAGATCCCTAAAGTTCTGAGGCGTGATGGTCTGCCGCTTGCCCTGTCCCATGGACAGCACCTTCACCAGGATATCGGCCGCCTTCTCCACCGTATGCATCAGTCCGAACGTGGAGTCGAAGTCCTCGCCGGAGCAGAACATGCCGTGATGGGCCCAGATCGCCACATCGTACTTCTTCATCAGCTCGCTGGTCGCCACCGCGATGTCCCTGCCGCCCGGCACCATCCAGCCGACGACGCCGATGCCGTCGGGGAATACCACCGGACACTCGGTCATCATCTCCCAGATCTCCCTGGTAAACACCTCATCCTCAAGCGGCAGCACGAAGGTCAGCGCCACCGTGTTGGCCGGATGCGCGTGATAGACCACGCGGTATCTGCCGTTGGTGATCTTCTTCTTCACTTCCAGGTTCATCAGATGGGACGGAAGCTCGCTGGTGGGACGTCCTCCCTTCACAAGACCCCAGCGGATGCGGAAATTCTCACCCTTATCGTCCACTTCGATGATACAGATATTGGCCTCCGGCTCCCGCTTCACATTCTGAAAATACTTGCCGCTGCCGGTCACCAGGAAATACTCTCCCGCCAGATCCGGCACCGTCGTCCCGATGGGCTGCCAGTCCCTGTCCTCATTCAGATCCTCCATGACCGACTCGATCTCCTCGGGCCTGATCCGGTAGCTTAAGTTGCCGCCGTTGCGTTCATGCCAGTTCTGATGGAACCCGTCGTCACACAGCCTGATAAATCCCTGTACAAATTCTGCATCCAGCACTTTCATCGCGCTTTCCTCCTCTTTCTTATTGTTCAGACGCCTGTCCGGCGCCAGCTCAGTCCAAATGGAAAACCGGCGTCAGGTCGACGCTCACCGGGCTGTTGTCCGGATTCGTCTCCATGATATCCGCCATGAAATCCCACCATTTCCGGTTGATCGGCGTGTTTGCCGACTTCGCCCACAGTTCCTCGTCCTCCACCTCGATATAGCCGTACAGGACATTGGTCTCCTGATCCAGATAGATCGAATAATTATGTCCGCCGTACTCGTGGATCATCTGCTGCATCTCGGGCCAGAGCTCGTTGTGCCGCTTCTCATACTCCGCGGCCATACCGGGATACAGAAACATCTTGAAGCCTTTTCTTACCATAATGCTCTCCTTTCCGGGCCGCCCTCCGGCGTCCCCCGTGGCTGCGCGCACCGTCGTTCTGTGTCAGTTCTTCGCCGGAGCCGGATACTCCTTTACCTCAAACGAACGAAAGATCGCTTCCCTCGCCTCCGTAAGGCCGGCGTACTCTCCTGCCCGGATCATCTGGGCCGTCAGGTTGCCGATGGCGGTCGCCTCCGTGGGACCCGCGTACACGGGCCGTCCCGTGTATTTCGCCGTCAGGCGGTTCAGATAATCCGCATTGGCGCCGCCGCCCACGATATGCACCCGGCGGTAATGCCTGCCGGTCACCTGTTCCAGCTCCTCGACAGTCTCGCCGTAGCATTTCGCCAGGCTGTTATAGATCACCGCCGCCAGCTCCCCCGGCGTATGCGGCACCTGCTGTCCGGTGGCTTCGCAGGAATGCTCCACCTCCCGGATCATGCTCTCCGGAGCCAGGAAGCAGTCGTCATTGCAGGCGACGATGGAAGGGATCGTCTCGCGGGAGGCCATCTCGCACAGCTCTGCGAAGGAATAATCCGCCCCCTGATCCGCCAGCTCCTTCTTCACCGACTGGATCATCCACAGACCCATGATGTTCTTCAGATACCGGAACCGGTAATCATAACCGCCCTCATTGGTGAAATTCCGCCGCATGCTCTCAAGGGAGCAGTCGGCCTCCTTCCTCTCCGTGCCCATCAGCGACCAGGTGCCGGAGCTGATATAGAGGACGTCGTCCTCGTTGGACGGAACCGCCGCCACCGCGGAACCGGTGTCATGGGTGGGCGGAAGCACCACCTGGCAATTAAATCCCACCTCCGCCTGAACCTGCGGCGTCAGCTCCCCGACCACAGTGCCGGGAACCGACAGAGGGCCGAACCACCGGGCCGGATATCCCAGCATCCCGATCAGCTCCATATCCCACTGCTTCGTATGGGGATTCACCAGTTGGCTCGTCGTAGCCTCCGTATACTCCTGCTTCTTCACCCCTGTCAGCAGGAAATGGAAATAATCCGGAATCATCAGAAACGACTGCGCCCGCGCCAGATCCTCCGGATGCTCCTTCTTCACCGCCATCAGCTGGTAGACCGTGTTGAAGATCGCCTTCTGGATGCCGGTCCGCTCATACAGCTTCTCCTGGGGGATGATCTTATAGACTTCGTCGTCCATCCCCTTCGTCCTGCCGTCCCGGTAGCCGACGGTATTGCCCACGATCCGGTCGTTTTCGTCCAACAGGACAAAATCCACTCCCCAGGTATCGATTCCCATACTGACCGGGATCCGTCCCAGCTCGCGGCATTTCTTCATGCCGGCCTTGATATGGGCGAACAGCTCCTCCACATCCCAGCACAGGTGCCCGTCCGCCTTCTTCATGCCGTTGGGAAAGCGGTAGACCTCCTCCAGAACCATACGGCCGTCCCGGACGCTTCCCAGAATGTGCCTGCCGCTGGAGGCCCCGATATCCACCGCCAGATAATACTGCTCCATCTTATACCCCCTCCTTGCATTTTCTGGTTCTATTATAACGCGCTCTTTCCTGGAAGGAAAGGTCTTTGTTTCACGAAAAATACGTCCTGATTTGCACCCGACGGATAATTGTGCTATACTGGCGGTAACAGCCGGGCTGGCACGCGCCGCACGATCCGCACCGGCCCCGCGCAAACGACAGGAAAAGGAGGACGTCCGCCCATGAACCAGCAGATCATCGACCGACTGAGCGTCATCACCGAGGAGGAGCAGGCCATCCTGGACGGCCGGGAAGGGATCGACGCCGCGCTTTATTCCGCCGGCAGCGGCCCCATGGTCGTCGACAGCGGGAAGATGCTGGAGCACGGCAAGCTGATCCGTATCCGGCCGCATACCCGGTTCGTTCATTTCCCAAGGCACCGGCACAATTACGTAGAGGTCATCTATATGTGCCAGGGGCAGACCACCCATATCATCGACGGCAGCCGGGTGCTTCTGCAGACCGGCGAGCTCCTGTTCCTGAACCAGAACGCGGTGCAGGAGATCCTGCCCGCCGGCCGGGACGACATCGCGGTGAATTTCATCATCCTGCCGGAGTTTTTCGATACCGCCTTCCGGATGATGGGCGAGGAGGAGAATAACCTCCGGGACTTTCTGATCAGCTGCCTGCGGCAGGAGAACCATTTCGGCAACTATCTGTATTTCCGGGTCGCCGACGTCCTTCCGGTTCAGAACCTGGTGGAAAACATGGTATGGACCCTGTTAAACAACCAGCCGGACAAGCGCAGCGTCAACCAGATCACCATGGGGCTTCTGTTCCTTCAGCTGACCCACTTTACCGAGCGGATCCAGTCTCCGGCCCAGTCCTTCGAACAGCAGCTGATCCTCCAGGTCCTGCGGTATATCGACGAGAATTACCGGGACGGCGAGCTGACGGAGCTGGCCGCCATTCTGGGCTACGACGTGCCCTGGCTCAGCCGCGCCGTGAAGCGGCACCTGGGACGAACCTACAAGGAGCTTCTGCAGATCAAGCGGCTGAATCAGGCCGCCTTCCTGCTGCAGAGCACGCGTCTCTCTGTCAGCGATATCTGCGCCGCCGTAGGCTACGACAATACCAGCTATTTTCACCGGATCTTCCGGGAATACTATCACCAGACGCCCAGAGACTACCGTCTGTCGCAGGCCGGTCAGACGTCTTCCGCTCCATTGACCCATGACTAAAACGCCGGCGACGTCTCCGTCGCCGGCGTTTTGTGGTTCTTCTGTGCGGCAGCGCGTCCTAAATCTTCTCGAACCGCTCCACATCCGTCACAAATATGGTCGCTCCTCCCAGCTCCACCGTCATCGGCATCATCATATAGCCTGCCGATATGGACGCCACGTTGGGAGTGGGGACATTGCATGTGATCTTCTGTCTCTTGCCGCATGTCTCCTGAATCAGGCGGATCGCCTCATCCACCTTTTCCTCTTCCGTACCGATCATCAGCGTGGCGTTCCCTTTCTTCAGAAAGCCGCCCGTCGTAGCCAGCCGGGTCACCCCGAAGCCGTGCTCGTTCAGCACGTCCGTCACTCTGGTACCGTCGTCCGAGCCTACGATTGCAAAGATAATCTTCATATCATACACCCCCATTTCCTGCCTGCAGGTTTCCGAGTTCCTATTTGCTGATCGACACCACCGTACTTCCCTGATAGGTGATCTGCACGTTATTGCCCGGCTGAAGATCTGCCGGTATCGCCGCAGTGCCCCAGGAGAACGTATAGCTGCTGCCGTTGGACGCCTGAATGGTCACCCCGGTCGGATCGCACTGAAGCACCGTTCCCGAAACGCTGGCGGAGCCGCCTGTATTCTGGGGAGCCTGCGTATCTCCCAGCCCCGGCGTCTGTGTTCCGGCTGACGGTCCCTGGGTATCCCCTCCGGGTGTCTGCGTACTGCCGGGACCCGGCGTGGTTCCGGACGTTGTGCCAGGCGTGGTTCCCGGCGTCGTTCCCGGCGTCTGGGCGGTGGACGGTCTGCTCTCCGCAGGAGCCGCCTCCGTCTCTACCGGATCGTCGGACAGATAGCTCTTGGACACGAAGCCCGTCTGGCCCTTCCAGGTGACGCGCATCCACCCGTTGTCCGATTCTCCCGTGATCTGGACGCTCTCGCCTACGGCCAGCGCCCCCAGGATGTCTGATGATGTGGAATATCCGGCCCTTACGCGAACAGAGGATTTTGCGTACATGGTCTTGCTGACGTCGCGTACGGCGTACTCCCTGGCGGCCGTCGTCTCCGGGGCTGCCGTCGTGGGAGCCGCGGTCGTCGGGGCGGCTGTGGTAGGAGCCGCGGTCGTCGGCGCTTCCGTCGTCTCCGGCTGCGTCTCTTCCGGCAGGGACTGGGTACTGTCGGCCACCGTCTCTCCGGTAAAGATCTCGATCTTCGTTCCTCCGGCCTGGGCCTCCGTCTCATTCTCCTGATCGCCCGCCGTCTCCGAAGCAGACGTACTTCCGCTGTTATCAGCCGCTTCTCCCTGCGCGGCCGTCGTACCGTTGATCACGACGCCGGAACCGTCCCCGCACGCTGTCAGGGCGAAAACGGCGGCGGCAGCGGCCATCCAGATACATAATTTCCTCTTCATCGCCAACCCTCCATATCTTGTGCTTTCTAAAATAACAGTATACACCATTTTGGTGGATATTTCCACTATTTCTTTCCATCATTTCTGCGGACCTGTCATCTCTGCGGCCGGGCGGCGCTCCCGTGCGGCCGGGCCGTTCCCGGCGGTCCGCCGCTACTGCTGTCTGAGCAGCGGCAGAAGATTCGCCGTCTCCTTCTGCGCTCCCGGCTCCAAAAATGAATCATAGCTGTAGAAGCAGTATCCCGATACGTCGCCCGACAGGCGTCCCTCCACGACCTGACGGCCGATGATATCGCTGCGCCGCAGCCATTCGGATACCTCGTTATAATCCTGCACGTCGGTTCCCGCGCGGTAGAGCCCAAGTCCCAGGTAGAGCTTTACATTGCCCTTCCTCTTCAGGCTCCTCCAGTCCGCCAGGTTCGCCATGAACGCGTACGGCGCCGGCTCTCCCGAGGAGGTCTTCGTCTCGAAGCCCCAGTACAGCTGCGGCATGACATAATCGAGGAAGCCGTCCTCGCTCATCCACCGGTCGATATCCACGAACAGCTTCCGGTCGCTCCGCAGGTGGGCGGTATAGCCCTGGGGACTGATCCCGAACTGGATCTGCGGCTTCTCCGCCTTAATGGCCCGATAGACGCGGCTGACCAGATCGCTGACCTGGTCGCGGCGCCACTGGGCCGCGGGGAGGCTGCTCCCACTGGCCAGATACTCGGGGAGATCGAACTGCCTTCCCTCCACGGTATCGTCCAGCTCCGGATAGAAGTAATCGTCGAAATGGATCCCGTCCACATCGTAGCCGCGCACCACCTCCATGACGCCGTTCACTACCATCTGTTTGACCTCCTCGGAGGACGGATTGTAGTAGTAGGCGCCGTCATGGCAGAGGACGTTGCGGTCGTTGGACGGATCGCCGTCGCTCATCCACCGCTTCGCCGGGCTGACGCTGGACACCTCGGACCAGTTCATCAGATAGCCCGTGATCCGGTACGGGTTGAACCAGGCGTGGAACTGCAGTCCGCGGGCGTGCGCCGCCTGTACGAAGTAAGCCAGAGGATCGTAGCCCGGAGCCCTTCCCTGTACGCCGGCTCCCTGGGAGCCGGACGCGAACTTGGACCAGGGGTAGATCGCCGACGGATACATGGCGTCGCCGTGGGACCGGACGTGAACGAATACCGCGTTCATGCCCCAGGATACGCAGTTGTCCAGGATCTCGTCGACGCCTTGCCGAAAGGCCGCTTCCTCTGCGGGAAGCTTATCCCAGATCAGATAAGAGATCCATACGCCGCGAAGCTCGCCCTCCGGCGCCGGAACGTCCGTACGGATCGCGGACGAGCCCAGGGGACCGGAGGAAGACAGCGGGCCGGATGAGCCCAGGGGGCTGGAGGAAGACGACGCGCCGGATGAGCCCAGGGGGCCGGAGGATGACAGCGGGCCGGACAGAGGGCCGGCGGCCGGCGAGGGGACCGTCATCGCCGCGGTCAGGCAGGTCAGAGATGCGGCGAACGCACATAGTTTCATAATCATTTTATTCATGAAATGCTCCTGTTATATGATTATGTTAATCATACCATAGCGGGGAGGGGATTGCTATTTAAGATTTTGTGACAAAACGGTAGGTTTTCTTAAGGTGGATTCTTACCGTCTTCCATCCGGCAGGACCGCTCAAGCCGGTCAGCAGGATATTCTGCGGTTCCTCTTTTTTCCAGATATGCTCTGGCAGCAGGTTCCGCAAAAACAGCGGGACAGGCGGAAACACACATATCATGGTCTCTGCCCATCCCGCGTATCTTTCGCAACGGTGTGCGCAAGTATTCTGTTCGTAACCAGGTTATTCCGGAACGCGATACTTTCTATCACACTCCCGCCTCATTAGCTCCTTCCTGCCCTCGCATCCAGTTCACCGCGGATTTCCGCGTATTTCTTATCATTGATTTCATAGAAAGCCATTGAAATCAGAGATGCGATGTAACCCAGCACCGGCATACCGAAGCGAAGGAATACCATCATATTCAGTACCGACTGCGGCTGCGCCGCGTCCGCCACATAGCCGACCAGTCCCAGGAAGAAGCTGGCAATGAAACCGCCTACCGCCATTCCAAACTTATTGATAAATGTCAGTGACGAGGACATCAGACCGTCCGCGCGCTGACCGAATTTCCACTCGGCGTAATCGGAACATTCAGGACGCATAGCCCATCCCAGAAAACTGGGGAATTTGGAGATCAGACCGAAGGTTCCCATAGCGGTCATCAGCACCATTACCGGAGCTGTCGGGAATATCCACATCACTACCAGCGGAATGATGGAAAGCGCACTGCCCCACCAGTACAGGGCCTTTTTACCTATCAGCTTCGTCAGGATCGGAAGAAGAGGGATCGCCACAATGCCGGTCCAGAGGGTGACGCTGGCGACGACTGCTACCAGATCCATACGGTTCAGCACGTATTTGAAATAGTATACATTGCAGGCACTGCAGGTCGCATTGGCCAGAACATCAGTGCCGAAAGCGATCATCAGCATGATCATGGGCTTATTCCTGATCAGCAGCTGCAGATCCTTTAAAAAGTTCACCTTCTGACCGGAACCGCCCTTGCCGGCATCCTTGCAGACATCGTATTTTTTGCCGCCCCAGGCACAGACCCAGAAGGACAGCGTGGTTGCGATACCGATCAAAGCGCCGTAGATAGCCCAGCCTCTCGCTCCGCCGCCGAAGAAATCAACCAGCGGCAGCGCCCAGATCGTGATAACGAACTGTGCTACAATGCTCATTCCCTGCTTCCAGGTGACGATAACGGTACGCTGCTGCGGATCCTCGCTCATCACAGGCGTCAGAGAATGATACGGAATGTTAACAACGGTGGACGCCAGAGAATACGCGATGTAAATCACATAGGCGTACACGATCTTCATTGTCGGCGACAGAGCCGGAGCCGTAAAGAGCAGGAAAATGAACAGCCCCAGGATTGGCGCACCAAAGATGATCCACGGGCGGTAACGTCCCCATTTACTGACCGTGTGATCGCCAAGAATGCCCATCAGAGGATCCGTGAACGCGTCAATAAAACGCGCCACCAGCATCAGAGTTGCCACGACCATGCTGTCGATGCCGAAAATATCCGTATAGAAAAAGGTCAGATAAGACATAACCAACAGGAAGGCCAGGTTGGAACCTATGCCGCCGAAAGAATATTTAACAATATCTGCAAATGACGCTTTTGCATATTTCTTTTCCATCTTCTTCTCCTTATATTTTGAATGAAAATGCTTTGCCTTTGACTTTTGCCGTCTCCTTTATAGACCTAACCGCGCGTAAAGCTCGGCCGGCGCTTCATTGCGATCCATCGCTTCCCGCAGATATCCCTTCATCCGTTCTGCCACGACCGGATCCTCGATCGGGTGTTCCTGATGCGGATCCTTCTCCAGATCAAAGAGCATCGTGCCGAAAGAAGTAGTGTCTCCCATCCGGTTCACTGCGGGGATCTTCATGACCTTGCAGCCCTTCGTGAAAGAAAATGGTCCCGCAAGCTCCACATTCCGCAGTTCCTGCGGCGAAAACATGGCGCGCATATGGGTGGGCATCAACGTATACTCATATACCGGCGCTTCCGGATCCGCAGCGGCATGCATATATACATACCTGCCGTCCGTCACATCAAGCTGACTGCCATGATATCCGAATACCGCGTAATCCCGGATCGGTTCGTCGCGATCCATCACGCCGAAAAGCGGCTGTCCCATCATGTCCTTCGGAATCTCCACCCCGAAATAAGACAGAATCGTCGGCGCCAGATCGATGGTTTGTACCAGGCTCTTCCGATGCGCGCCGGCCAGATTCTTACGCCTGGGATCGTAGATATACAACGGAATGTGTCCAATCTCATTGTAGACCGGCATGCTGGTCTTGCCCCACCATCCGTGCTCTCCCAGAAGGAAGCCATGATCCGTGTTAACGATCAGCATCGTGTCCTCCCACAGATCGTACTTATCCATAGCATCCAGAACCTTGCCCAGGTAGCGGTCACATTTTGTAAGAAGCGCCGCGTACTCATAGCGGACATGGTCGATGGTGTTCGAATCCTCCCGCACCGGCGCATAGGGCGGCCAGTCTGCCTCCGCCGCCGCATCTCCTAAGAAGGTGTGGGGATACAGGGCCTTATCTTCCTTCAGGGAATAAAACGGCTCATGAGGATCAAATGTTTCGATCTGCAAAAACCAGTTATCTTCGCCGTGATTCTTCTCCAGGAATTCCAGTCCTTCCCGGAACGTGACCGCCTGAGAAGTCTTCTCCTCCGTATCCATGTTACGGCGGTTAATCTGATCCTGCGCCATCATACGGGCATAGGGCGGATACGACAGCATAACCTCCTTGTTACGGAAAACTGTCTTTTTGTCGAACTTATACGACAGATCCGCTTTCCAGAGATCTCCTTCCTGTCCTCTGGAAATCTCCCAGGAAGAATAACGGTTGTGGTAAGTACACCCGCCGTCCTCCCAATAATGCTGATGATCGCTGACCAGATGAGTGTAGATTCCCGCTTTTTTAAGAATCTCCGGCATTGAATCATCAAAGGGCTCCATCGGTCCCCAGCTGCGGTGAAACAGGTTTAATCTCCCCGTGTGCAGTTCCCGACGTGCCGGCATACATGGCATACTGCCCACATAGCACTGATCAAACTGAACGCATTTCTCTGCCAGACGCAGGAAATTGGGCGTCAGGGTCCAATCGCATCCATAGGACTGCAGCATTTCCCGATTCAGGGAATCATACATTACCATGACTGCCTTCATATACATGTTCCTCCTTTCCTCTCTTCCGCTGCCGGTTTACCGCCTAAAGCAGCACATTACGCGCAGTCACGCGCTGTTTCCTTCTCTTCATGCCATTCCCATGCTGTCTTTTTCCTCCGGCTTCTATTTGGGGAATACGGCCGGATATTTGAAAACGTTTTCGAAAACGTTTTCAAAAAATTCGAAAAGAAAATCTTTTCGAATCAGGAAAAACAAGTTCCCTTACACCGTCTGTAAGCTATTTACTGAATTTCGTTCGATCAGCTTCGTCTCATATTCCACTGAATCACCTTCCGTTTTTTCCCCGCGGATAGCCTGAAGAAGCATGTCTGCCGCACCGCTTCCCATATCGATTACTGGCACGAAGAAAGCAGAAACAGCCGGATACTCCAGAGCGCCGTCCCCCTGCCGGTGCTCTACGGAGATAACAGACACCCTCTCCGGAATCGGATAGGACAACTGTGCGCATATTCCAAGCAGCACTCTCGTCGTCTCAATCGTTGGGGAACAGACCGCCGTGCAGCCGTCCTCTCCTATATAATATGCAACCGCCTTCAAAAGATGTCTGCGAAAATCGATGTTCTCCAGCAACAGAATCCTCACTTCCAGCTCCGGCAGTTCTGTCCGCATCGCTGAAACGATGTGATCCATATAGATCTTGTGGTATTCCCCCTCGATCATCAGCACCCTTCGATGCCCTCTCACATAAAGCTCACGAAGCATCTGCATATGATACTTTTCAAACTGCGCGTAGACATTCATCCCATTCTGATGGAAACGCTTCCCAATATATACCAATGGGTAACCTTCCTCCAGAAGTTTGGAAAAGACTTCTCCCCGCATAAACGCATCACCGGCTGCACTCATGATCAGTCCATCGATCTTCTTCTGCTGGATGAATTCCAAATATCGGGGCTGAACCTGCCGCCGATGCTCATATTCCGCAGTCTCATTGATCAGAACCATGCTGTAATTCTGGTAAGGAAGCACTCTTTCTATCCCCTTCAGGAGTTCCAGATTATAGGTAGACTCAAAGATCGAGTCATACTGGGAAGGGAAATATACGCCGATCATGTTCGACTTCTGCTTCACAAGACCACGACCAAACTGGTTCGGTTCATAATGATAGTACTCCATGGCCTCCCGTACCGCTTCTGCCTTCTTCTCATTGACATTCGCACTGTTATTCAGGATTCTGGATACCGTGGAAATGGACACTCCTGCTCTTTTCGCTACATCATGAATCGACACCGCCATGCTGCTTCTCCTGTCTGCGACGTATGAAAACGTTTTCAACCTTGATGATATTTTAGCAGTTTTCTTTTCTGACCGCAAGCTGCATTTTTAACAAACTGTCTTATGAATTATGTACAAAATATTCCTGATGTCCCCGTTCTTATAGTCGAGAACCATATTTTCTTCTCAGTTTTCTAACCGCTAAATCTGCGTCCATAACCCTTCCTTCTGACGCATGTTTTCTGGCCAGATCAAGCTTTTCGATCATCTGCTGCTCAGTCATGGAGGCCGGTTCTGTACTTTTTTCCTGTTTCATATAGAATCGCCTGGTCAGGTCATATATTGTTAACAACTCTGGTTCCGGTAATGCTTTCAACATGGATACAGTTGCGTCCAATGTGCTCATATTCGAATTCCTTTCGGGTACTACGATCCACTATGTTGAGCTTTGCAGTATAGCTAGTTTTTATATGTATATCATAACTTGTATTCGGCGTATACACAAGACATTTTTAGTATAGGATGAAGTTCAGATAAATGGGTGGATGGGAAGGAGGCGATGCAAGCGAGCGGGCGCGGGACGCTGCTCCGCCGGGCGGCATCCGCTGGCGCCTGGCGGCACCATCGGATGTGGGGCTTCGCCCCATAGGCCGGGAGCGAAAA
>CANQME010000066.1 GCA_947624815.1 uncultured Lachnospiraceae bacterium
GTGGCGAAGATCGTGGCGAACGGCGGCGAGATGGATAAGATCCGCTTCACGTTCCAGGAATATTTTAAGAGAATGACAGACGATCCCACCCGGTGGGGTACGCCGTTCGCGGCGCTTCTCGGCGCGTACAGCGCCCAGCTGGGCTTTGGCCTGCCTTCCATCGGCGGCAAGGACAGCATGTCCGGAACCTTCAACGACGAGCATCACGGCGAGATCAATGTACCGCCGACACTGGTATCCTTCGCGGTGGATATCGCCCGCCACGGCGATATCATTTCCCCGGAGCTTAAGAAGGCCGGAAGCAAACTTGTGGAATTTGAGATCGAGCGGGACGCCTATGACCTGCCGGTCTATGGGCAGATCATGGACGGCTACCGGAAGCTGCACGCGGACATCGCCGCGGGCCGGATCCTTTCCGCTTACGCGGTGGAGGGGCACGGTCTGGCCGAGGCGGTCAGCAAGATGGCCTTCGGCAACAAGCTGGGCGTGAAGATCGAGCACAATCTGGATCCGCGGGACTTCTTCGCACCGGCCTGGGGCAATATCGTCTGTGAGGTGCCGGCGGATAAGGTGGGAGAGCTGAGCATTTCCTACCGGCTGATCGGCGAGGTGACGGACGACGGCACGCTGCGCTACGGCGCGGCGGCGATCTCTATGGAGGAAGCCCTGAATGCCTGGACGGAGACTCTGGAAAATGTGTTCCCGACCGTCTCCGGCGTGGAGCAGACAGAGGTTCCGAACCAGGTATATCACGCGAAGAACGTGTATGTCTGCAGACATAAAGTGGCGAAGCCCCACGTATTTATCCCGGTGTTCCCGGGCACCAACTGCGAGTACGACAGCACGAAGGCGTTCGAGCGCGCGGGCGCGGAAGTGACCACGAGGGTATTCCGGAACTTAAGCGCAGGAGATATCCGCGATTCGGTGGAGGAGTACCGGAAAGAGATCGCGAAAGCCCAGATCGTCATGTTCCCCGGCGGATTCTCGGCCGGCGACGAGCCGGAGGGCTCGGCCAAATTCTTCGCGACCGTATTCCGCAATGCGACGATTAAGGAGGAGATCGAGAAACTCCTGCAGGAGCGGGACGGCCTGATGCTGGGCATCTGCAACGGCTTCCAGGCGCTTGTGAAGCTGGGACTGGTGCCGGAGGGAACCATTGCCCCGCAGCACGCCGATTCGCCGACGCTGACGATGAACACCATCGGACGCCACGTGTCCAAGATGGTCTATACCAAGGTGGTCACCGACAAGTCCCCGTGGCTTGCGCTGGCCCAGCCGGGCGGCGTCTACTGCAATCCGGCTTCCCACGGAGAGGGACGCTTTGTGGCAAACGATGAGTGGCTCAGGAAGCTGTTTGAGAACGGCCAGGTCGCGACCCAGTACGTCAACGACAAGGGCGTGCCGACGATGGATGAGTTCTGGAACCCCAACGGTTCCTACATGGCCATCGAGGGCATCACAAGCCCCGACGGACGGATCCTGGGCAAGATGGCCCATTCCGAGCGCCGCGGCGAGGCGGTCGCCGTAAATATTTACGGTGAGCAGGATATGAAGATCTTCGAGGCGGGCGTGGCATATTTCAGCTAACAGATGAGAGGACGGCGCGGCGAATCCAAAGCCGGGCCGTCCCTTTGAATCTGCGGGGGACGCCGGCGGTATGACTGCGGCGGGAATGAACGGCTGCGTGCAAATTTCCGATGGACCGGCACTTCGTGCTGATAATGTAAATGCAAAACGCAAGGAGGAATGTCTTATGAAGGCAAAAAAGATTTTAGTCGTGATCGATATGCAGAAGGATTTCATCGACGGCAGCCTCGGCACGCCGGAGGCTCAGGCGATTGTGGAAAATGTGGTCGGCCTGATCGACGGCTTCGACGGCGAGGTGCTGTATACGCTGGACACGCATTTTGAGAATTATATGGATACGCTGGAAGGGAAGAAGCTGCCGGTCATGCACTGCGTACGGGGAACGGAAGGGTGGCAGGTAGAGCCGCGGGTTTTGGCCGCCCTTGAGCGGAAGAACGCGAAATGCTTCGAGAAGCCTTCGTTTGGTTCCTATGAGCTGGCCGACTATGTGTATGAGACTGTGTGCGGCGGAAATGTGGCCGTGGATGGATCAGTTGGCGAGACCGGCGGGAAGACCGAAGCGGCTGCGTCCGCAGAAATCACCGTGGCCGGCCTCTGCACCGATATCTGCGTGGCCTCCAACGCGATCCTGCTCCGCGCCAAGCTGCCGGATACGGTGATCCGCGTGAAGGCGGACTGCTGTGCCGGCGTGACGCCCGCGTCCCATCAGGCGGCGCTGACCACATTGACCATGTGTCAGATGGATGTCATCTGATCCTGACCATGAGTTCCCCAATACCGGCATACGCGGAGGCGACAAATACAGATGGAATATTCACTGGAAGGGCAATGGCAGGTAGATATCGGGGACGGGCGGTTGTATGCGGCGACGCTTCCCGGTACCCTGGATGAAAACGGGATCGGCGGCCGGGATCAGGGAAATGCGCAGTGGCATCCGGACAGCAGTCTGGGCGGGCAGAAGGAGCTCGGCGGAACGGATGTCATTCTGACCCGGTTTACCCGAAAGCATACCTTTGAGGGAGCGGCGGTATTTTCAAGAACGATCGTGTTTGATGCGCCGCCGGGAAAGAGGGTCTTTCTGGAGGCAGAGCGGGCCAGGTGTCTCAGACTGTCGGTGGACGGCCGGGAGGTTCCGCATTTCCATGATCCCTCGCTTAGTACGCCCCATGTATTCGAGGTGACGGACTGCATGCGGGGCGGGGATGCGGAGCTCCGTGCAGCGGATGACCGGGAACAAGGGCATGCGGGAGTGGTGCATCAGGTGACAGCCGGTCCGGACCAAGGGCATGCGGGAGCGGCGCGTCAGGTGACAGCCGGTCCGAACCAAGGATATGCGAGATCAGAACACCGGATTGTCCTGACGTCCGACAACAGCTACCCGGGACTGCCTCATGACGATATCGTCTATTCCTCCGCAGCCACGGATGAGACCCAGACCAACTGGAACGGGGTGTTGGGGTATCTGCGCCTGCGCGTGGAGGAGAAGGTGTTTATCGATGCGGTGCGGGTGTATCCGGACCGCGATAAGCTGACGGTCGTGGTCTGCATCTCTGCGTCGGAGGCATGGAAGGGCAGAGTCACGGTCTCCTCGGATGCGCTTCAGGAGGCGGCGACGGCGGACGCCTGCGGCGCTGCCGGTGATACGGAGATCGTGCTGAAAGCGCTTCCGGTGAGAAACGGGCTGAAGCGCTGGGATGAGTATGAGGGGAATCTGTATGAGCTGACCGCAGAGCTTGTGGGGGCGACCGTTTCGGGAAACGCGTCGCGGGCCGCCGAGTCGCTTGCTGTAGAAAACGAAGCGGATGCCGCTGGGGAAAACGCGTCGCGGGCCGTTGGGACGGCTCACGTAGAAAACGAAACGAATGCTGCCTGGGAAAACAAGTCGCGAGCGGTTAGAACGATTGTTTCAGAAAGCAAAATACAGGTCACCGGAGAAAACAAAGCACAGAAGACCGGGACAACTGTCACAGAGGCGGATTCGTTCCGAGGGGAGAAAACAGTCATTTTCGGTGTCCGGGATCTTGGCACGGACAGCGAAGGCAGGCTGACGCTGAACGGCAGAAGGATATTCCTGCGGGGAGAGGCAAACTGCGCCGTGTATCCGGAGACCGGGTACTGTCCGATGTCCGTGGAGGAATGGACGGAGATCCTTACGACCTACAAGTCCTACGGGGTCAATTTCGTGCGGTTCCATTCCCACTGTCCGCCGGAAGCTGCATTCGCGGCGGCGGACCGGATGGGCATGCTGATGCAGCCGGAGCTGTCCCACTGGAATCCGAGGGATGCGTTCGAGACGGAGGAAAGCGCCGCCTGCTATACGGCGGAGCTTGCGGGGATCCTGCGGATGCTGGCGAATCACCCGTCCTTCGTCATGCTGACCCTTGGGAATGAGCTGCACCCTTCGGAGCGGGGCCATGCGCGCATGCGGGAACTGTTGGAAATGGCGCGCCGGACGGATCCGACCAGACGGTACGCCAACGGTTCCAATGTGCATTACGGTCAGCTGGGCTGCGACGGAGACAGCGATTTCTATACGGCCTGCAACTATTATGAGTATGCTCTTAGGGCGACCTTCGCCAACATGGAGGGGTATCTGAACCGGAGATATCCGAGTGCCGCGGAAAACTATGATCAGACGATGCGGATCCTGCGTCAGAGCTATCAGGGGCCGGTATTTGGCTTCGAGGTGGGACAGTACGAGGTGCTTCCCGATTTTGACGAGCTTGAGGATTTCCGGGGAGTTACGGATCCGGCCAATCTGCGCCATATCAGGGAGCAGGTGGAAGAGAAGGGGCTTATGCCTGTGTGGAAGCAGTATGTGGAGGCGACCGGAGAACTGTCGAGACTCTGCTATCGGGAAGAGGTGGAGGCGGTCCTGCGCACGGAGGGGATGTCGGGCCTGGTTCTTCTGGGCCTGCAGGATTTCCCGGGGCAGGGAACGGCTCTGGTCGGAATGCTGAATTCCCATCTGCGTCCGAAGCCGTATTCCTTCGCGAAGCCGGAGCGTTTCCGGGAGTTTTTCACGGCGCAGCTTCCGCTTGTGCTTCTGCCCCGGTATACCTATGAAAATACGGAGACTCTGGAAGCGGAGGTGCAGGTGGCGAATTATGGGAAAGAGCCGCTTGTGGGGACGCTGCGCTGCGTGCTGCGGGGAGATGGCATTGTTATATGCCCGGAAAGAATCATGGTAGAGGCAGATGCAGTAAGAACAGAAGATAGCTGCGGAACTGTCTGTGGAAACAGAAGTGAAGAAGGAAGCACGTCTGTTAGTGAACATGGATGTGAAGCAGATTGTAGAGGTGGTCATGGAGATGATGACGGAGAGGTGTTCTGTCCTGCAGGAAAGCTTGAGACGATAGGCAGATTTTCATTTCCTCTCAACCAGGTTACGGCGCCCGCCCGTCTGGAGCTGGAGGTATCCATATGCGCTGCGGTGAATCATTACCCGGTCTGGGTTTATCCGGCGGTACACCCGGTATGCCCGGAGAATGTGTACGAGACAGTGCGAATCGATGAGAAGGCGGAAGCGGTGTTGAACGCGGGAGGAACCGTATATCTGTCGCCGCCCTCCACGAAGGAGGCGCTTCCCGATTCCATACAGGCGCAGTTTTCCACGGATTTCTGGTCGGTCGGCACGTTCGCGGGCCAGGAAGGCGGCATGGGCCAGCTGATCGATACAAAGCATCCGATCTTTGAGGAGTTCCCAACCGAGTTTCATACTAACTGGCAGTGGTGGCCCATGGCTTCTCAGCGGGCCGTGATCCTGCCGAAGCGCTATGAGACGATCGTGACGGAGATGGACAGCTATGCGTATCTGCGTCCGATGGCGCAGCTGATGGAATGCCGCTGCGGGCGGGGAAAGCTACTGTTTTCCTCCATGGGACTTCAGGATCTGCAGGCTTACCCGGAAGCGCGGGCGCTTCTGGCGGCCATTTACCGGTATCTGGCGTCGGAGAGGGTCTCTCCTAAGCAGGAGATTGGGGCCGAGGTATGGAAGAAACTGGTGCAGTAAAAAGCAGAAACCGCCACTCGGCAAAGTGACGGTTTCAAGGCTTATGCTTCTGAAACTGATTAATTGATCCGGGCTAACCGCTTATCGGCAATGCCCTTTTCAATTTTCATTATAGCGGATTCCCCGGTTTTGTCAAGTGGGGCGTATGTTTTATACTCTTTTATATTGCGTATACGATTCATATTGTAGTATAATGGATTCGGTTGCAGGAAGGGTCTGCGGCAGTTGGAGGCGGATATGAGAAAACGAATTTACAGCGCTGCGAAAGCAGCGTTTTTGGCGGGAATCATGATTCTTTTTGTGAGCGCTGTTTCTATGAGATATGCGGGGACTTCCGTGTATGCGACGGGGCTGGGGACTGCTCTTGCTGGAACCGGTCAGGGGGATTCAGGAACAGTCCAGGCAGGTTCAGGAACCGGTCTTGCGGCTCCGTCCACGACAGGCGCGCTCCGCGTAGAAGGCGCGAAGCTTGTGGGCAGCGACGGCCAGCCGGTGCAGCTGCGCGGCATCAGCACGCACGGCATCGCCTGGTTCCCGGACTATATCAATGAGGCCGCGTTTAAGCAGTTCCGTACCGAGTGGGGCGCCAATGTGATCCGTATCGCCATGTACACGGCGGAATACGGCGGCTACTGCTCCGGCGGAGACAAGACGCAGCTTAAGAATCTGGTACGCGACGGCGTCCGCTATGCCACGGCCCAGGATCTGTATGTGATCGTCGACTGGCACATTCTTTCCGACGGCGATCCGAATACCCATAAGGAAGACGCGAAAGCATTTTTCTCCGAGATATCGAAGGAGTTTGCGAAAAATGATAATGTGCTCTACGAGATCTGCAACGAGCCCAACGGCGGAACCACCTGGCAGCAGATCAAGTCCTATGCGAATGAGATCATCCCGGTGATCCGCGAAAACGATAAGGACGCCGTTATCATCGTGGGAACGCCGAACTGGTCCCAGTATGTGGATCAGGCCGCGGCGGATCCGATCACCGGTTATGACAATATCATGTACGCCCTGCATTTCTACGCGGCGACCCATAAGGACGATTTGCGGGCGAAGATGGAGAAGGCGATCGGGAAGGGACTGCCCATTTTCGTCACGGAGTACGGGATCTGCGACGCCAGCGGCAGCGGCGGCATCGACGAAGCAAGCGCGGACCAGTGGGTCCGCACGATGGACCGGTACGGCGTCAGCTATGTGGCGTGGAATCTGTCCAATAAGGCAGAAACCTCGGCCATCCTTCAGAGCGGATGTACGAAGAAGAGCGGATTTACGGACAGCGATCTGAGCGCCTCCGGGCAATGGCTCCGTAAGGTGCTGAAAAGCGGATCGTAAGAGAACGGTAAGAGTTATCAATTTGCATTTTCCCTCCGGATATGATATGCTAAAAGGAGGATTGTTTCAGCCAGACCATAAAGGCGGTATCAGAATGATCAAATTAGAACGCACGAGCGTCATGAACCTGGAGAATGCCATGCGGGGAGCCCGGAACCCGATGAACAGCTGGGCGCGCATGGACAGCAGCTACGATGAGGACGGGAATTTCGTCCTGGGGCCCAACGACATGGACCTGGCGCGCCGCCTGCGGAAGGCCGGAAGCGACCACCGCAAGTTTATTCGCCAGATCTTCGTATCGGTTGATATCACGGCGCCTCTGTACTGGTGGAAGGAGTACGACACCTATAAGGTCGCGACGGTGGCCAATTCCACCAGCACCATGCATAAGATCCACAGCAAACCATTTTCCATCGACGACTTTTCGCACGACCATCTGACGAAGGACGGTCTTGCGGTCATGGAGCGTATGGTGGACGAGCTGGAGCGGATCCGCCTGCGCTATATGGACGGGAAGGACAAGGCGGACTGGTATGACCTGATCCAGCTTCTTCCGTCCAGCTATAACCAGATGCGGACGTGCACGCTGAATTATGAGACGCTGGTGAACATCTACTACGCCAGGCGGAACCATAAGCTGGAGGAGTGGCATACCTTCTGCGAATGGATCGAGACGCTGCCGTACGCGAAGGAGCTGATCGTGGCGGAGGACGGATCCTTATGAATCTGATCGCAGCGGTTGACAGGAACTGGGCTATCGGACGGGCGGGCCGCCTGCTGGTATCGATCCCCTCCGACAGGGAGACATTTCGGAGGGAGACGGTGGGCAAGGCGGTCATTATGGGACGGAAGACCCTGGAGAGTCTGCCCGGCGGACAGCCGCTGGCGAAGCGGACGAATATCGTCCTGTCCCGCGACCCGGACTACCGCATGAAGGGCGCTCTCGTCTGCGGAAGCGTGGAGGAGGCGCTGAAGGCCGCGGCAGGCTTCGCGCCGCAGGATGTGTTCGTGATCGGAGGGCAGGAGACCTACGAGGCGTTTCTGCCCTATTGCGATACGGCGTATATTACATATATCGATTATGAGTATCAGGCGGATACGTATCTGCGCGATCTGGACGCCGATCCGGCGTGGAGCATGGAGACGGAGTCCGACGAGCTGACATATTTTAATCTGTGCTATACGTTCCGCAGATATGTGCGAAGGGACACAGGGGAGCGTTAAGCGGGGAAGACGGAAAGAACATCCGAGAAGGGGATCGAGATACATGAGCAGTACGAAGAGGAACAGGAAATTCACCTCAGAAAGCCGTCGGGCGCTCTGCGCGGCTCTGGCGGTGGTTCTGGCGGCGGGGACGCCGCTGCCTGCTGCGGCTACGGACAGACAGCAGATGGAACAGGAGCGCGATCAGGCCCAGCAGGGCCTGAATAAGGCGAACGAGGAAGCGCAGGAGGCGCAGCAGAATCTGAACGCGGCCCAGGGAGTGGTTTCGGGGCTGAATTCGGAGCTGACGGATCTTCTGGCGGAGATATCGCTTCTGGAAGCGGATATGGATGCGAAGGAGCTGCAGATCGAGCAGGCCCAGGCCGATTACGACGCTGCGAAGGCAAGGGAGCAGGAGCAGTATGAGGCCATGAAGAAGCGCATAAAATATATGTACGAGAAGGGCGATACGGAGTTTCTGGACGTTCTTCTGAAGGTGCGCAGCATGTCGGAGCTTCTGAACAAGAGCGAATACATAGAGAATATATACCGGTATGACCGGACGAAGCTTCAGGAATATCAGGAGACGAAGCAGCAGGTCCAGGAATACCAGGAACAACTGGACAACGAGATGAGCGAGATGGAGGGCATGCGGCAGGAGTACCAGGAGCAGCAGGCGGCCCTGGAGGACACCATCGCCCAGAAACGCCGCGAGATCGCCAATTTCGACGCGCAGCTGGCGCAGGCGAAGGCGGCTGCAGAGCAGTATACGAAGACCATCGCCCAGAAGAACGAGCAGATCCGCAAGGCGGAGGAAGAGGAGCGCAGGCGGCAGGAAGAGGAACGGCGCAGGCAGGAGGAAGAGCAGCGCAGGCAGGCGGAGGCCGCCCAGGCGGCGCAGCAGAGCAGCGGGCCGGCGGCGTCCGCCCCGAAGAAGACGACCACTACAAGGAGCAGCGGAGGCACGGCAGCGGGCCGCGAGATCGCCGATTATGCGCTGCAGTTTGTGGGGAATCCGTATGTCTACGGCGGAACCAGCCTGACCAACGGAGCCGACTGTTCCGGATTTACCCAGAGCGTCTATAAGCATTTCGGGTACAGTCTGCCGCGTACGTCGTCTGAGCAGCGCTCGGCAGGTTACGCGGTCGACTACAGCGAAGCCCAGCCGGGCGATCTGATCTGCTATCCGGGGCATGTGGCCCTTTACATCGGCAACGGCCAGATCGTCCACGCCAGCAATTCCACGGTGGGGATCGTCGTCGGATCGGCGACCTACCGAAGCATCATGGCAGTGAGAAGAATCATCCAGTAAATCCATGCGGCCTGTCTCTCCGGCGGGAGTGGCAGGCCGTCCGTATGCGAAGGGCCGCGTGAATACGGCAGACAGAGCAGCGAGGAGAGCAGGCGGCAGGCAGCGCAACGAGAAGAGTAGGCGGCAGACTGCCAGCGGGAGAAAGCCGGAGAAAGACTGCAGTGTGTGCGGCGAGGCGAACAGGCGGAAAGTCGTGTGTGCGGCGAGGCGAACAGGCGGAAAGTCGTGTGTGCGGCGAGGCGAACAGGCGGCAGGACATTCGTGTCCGAGGATGGACACAGGCAACCCGGACGTGCGCAAACGGCGTATGCACAGGTGGCAGAACATTCGTGTACAGGGATGGACACGGGCAACCCCGATGTGCGCAAACGGCGCGTGCACAGGCGTCAGTGCCTGAGACAGAAACGGGAAAGAGGAGAGTGGCGGAATGAAGATCGGAAACAGACGGTGCAGAGCGGGGATCGCTCTCCTGGCGTTTTTGTGGATGGCAGGTGCGGCTGCGGAAACGGCCTGCGCCGCGCCGGCATGGCCGGCGGATACGGGGATCATGGCGGAGGCCGGCATTGCGATGGATGAGAACTCCGGCGCGGTCCTGTTCGGGCAGAATATCCACGTGGCCTACGCGCCCGCCAGCATTACGAAGCTTCTGACGGCCCTGGTGGTGGCAGAGAACGCGTCACTGGACGACAATGTGACGTTCTCCCACGACGCGGTCTATAACGTGGAGTCCGGCAGCGGCAATTCTCTGGCCCTGGAGGAGGGCGACGTGCTGACCGTCCGCGACTGTATGTACGCGCTGCTTCTTCGGTCCAGCAACCAGGCGGCCAACGCCCTGGCGGAGCATGTGGCGGGGAGCCGCGACGGCTTCGTGGACATGATGAACGAAGAGATCGCCCGGATCGGCTGCACGGAGAGCCATTTTGCCAATCCTTCCGGGCTGAACGACGAGAACCAGTATGTAACGGCCTACGATATGGCGCTGATCGCCCGGGCGGCGTTCGCCAATGAGACGGTGCTTTCCGTGGCTTCGGCCAGGAGCTACAAGCTGCCGGCCACGATCAAGAATCCGGAGGGCCTGTCCATTGCCATGGAGCATAAGATCCTGGCTGCGGGAGACAACACGTCGAGCCGGTATTACCTGGAGGGGGCGCTGGCCGGAAAGACCGGCTATACCTCCATCGCCGGGAACACGCTGGTGACGTACGCGGTGCGGAACGGACGGGGCGTGATCTCCGTGGTCCTGAAGGGTACCCAGCCGCAGTATTATATGGACGGCAAGACGCTGATCGAGTTCGGCTTCGCGTCGTTTCAGAATATCCGGATCGCGGATCAGGAGAACTATCTGTCGCAGCAGGAGGGGATTGACCAGGATGGCGATTATTACAAGGCGTCGGAACTGTATCTGGAGGAAGACGCCTGCGTCACGGTTCCCAACGGCGCTTCCTTCGCGGACGTGACCAGAACCGTGACCGACGAGCTCGCGGACGGTCATCCGAAGACTGCGCTCGCGAGGCTGGTCTATACGTATGACGGCCGGCAGGTGGGAAGCGCGTATATCTGCGCCAGGAACCTCCATATCTCCACGGAGCCGCTGTCTGTATCGGTCATGGATACGGAGGAAGCGGCTGCGGATCTTAAGGATCAGACCGTCGGAGCCGGCGGTGCGGAAGCCGCGGCAGGAGGACTCTGGGCCGTGGCTCTGGGAGCGGCCGTTCTGCTGGCGGCGGTGGCGGCCGTCGTGTTCTGGCTGTGGAACCGGAGACGGAAGGCGCTGGCCGAAGCGGCGCGGCGCCGGGCACGGCGCATGGAGAGGATCCGCGAGCTGGGGTACAGCGAGGAGGATTTCGACCGGATGGTGCGGGACCGGATGAAGTCGGGCGCTTCCGGAGGCCGCCGGTGACGGGCCTGTGCCGCGCGGAATGAAAAAATCGGCAAAAGCGTAAATTTTTGCTAAATAGTACTGGACGAATGACGATTTTTGTGAGAAAATAAAAACAAGTATGATGTGATATTTTTAACAAAGTACTTCACAATTATTACTTATTGAAAGGAGTCTTAACATGACCTATTCACATGAAGTTGAGAAAATGTGCAACGTCGCACAGGGCGTTCATCACGGCGCCGCTCCGATCCCGGAGGAAGCGAAATGGGTGAAATCCAAAGAGATCACCGATATCTCCGGTCTGACCCACGGTGTCGGCTGGTGCGCGCCGCAGCAGGGAGCCTGCAAGCTGACCCTGAATGTTAAGGACGGAATCATCCAGGAAGCGCTGGTGGAGACCATCGGCTGCTCCGGTATGACCCATTCCGCGGCTATGGCGGCTGAGATCCTTCCCGGCCTGACCATCCTGGAGGCGCTGAACACAGACCTGGTATGCGACGCGATCAATACCGCCATGAGAGAGCTCTTCCTGCAGATCGTTTACGGCAGAAGCCAGAGCGCGTTCTCTGAGGACGGGCTTGCCATCGGCGCCGGCCTGGAGGATCTGGGCAAGGGCCTTCGTTCTCAGGTAGGTACCATGTATGGAACTCTTAAGAAGGGCCCCCGTTATCTGGAGATGGCAGAGGGCTATGTGACCGGTATCGCTCTGGACGAGGAAGACCAGATCATCGGATACCAGTATGTCAGCCTTGGCAAGATGACGGACTTCATCAAGAAGGGCGACGATCCGAACACCGCCTGGGAGAAGGCGAAGGGCCAGTACGGCCGCGTTGCGGACGCAGTCAAGATCATCGATCCGAGAATGGAATAAGTCCCGTGAATAATATTAAGGAGGGAAATACATATTATGGCATTATTTGAATCTTACGAGAGACGTATCAAACAGATCAATGAAGTCTTGAACAGCTACGGCATCGCTTCCATCGAAGAGGCGGAGAAGATCACCAAGGATGCCGGACTGGATGTATATAAGATGGTAGAGAGTATTCAGCCTATCTGCTTCGAGAACGCCAAGTGGGCCTACACCGTAGGCGCCGCCATCGCGATCAAGAAGAACTGCCGCCGCGCCGCGGACGCCGCCGCAGCCATCGGCGAGGGCCTTCAGGCTTTCTGTATCCCCGGTTCCGTTGCGGACAGACGTAAGGTAGGTCTGGGCCACGGCAATCTGGGCAAGATGCTTCTGGAAGAGACCACCGACTGCTTCTGCTTCCTGGCCGGACATGAGTCCTTCGCCGCAGCGGAAGGCGCCATCGGTATCGCCGAGAAGGCCAACAAGGTCCGTCAGAAACCGCTCCGCGTGATCCTGAACGGTCTGGGCAAGGACGCCGCGCAGGTGATCTCCAGAATCAACGGCTTCACCTATGTGGAGACCGAGATGGATTACTACACCGGCGAAGTGAAGGAGCTGTGGAGAAAGTCCTATTCCACCGGCCTCCGCGCGAAGGTCAACTGCTACGGCGCCAACGACGTGACCGAGGGCGTTGCCATCATGTGGAAGGAAGGCGTTGACGTATCCATCACCGGCAACTCCACCAACCCGACCCGTTTCCAGCATCCGGTAGCCGGCACCTATAAGAAGGAGTGCCAGGAGAAAGGCAAGAAGTACTTCTCCGTAGCTTCCGGCGGCGGCACGGGACGTACCCTGCATCCGGACAACATGGCGGCAGGCCCGGCTTCCTATGGTATGACCGATACCCTGGGCCGTATGCATTCCGACGCCCAGTTCGCAGGTTCCTCCTCCGTTCCGGCTCATGTAGAGATGATGGGTCTGATCGGCGCGGGCAACAACCCCATGGTCGGCATGACCGTATCGGTAGCCGTATCCGTCGAGGAAGCGGCGAAGGCCGGGAAGTTCTGATCGGGAAGACGAATCTTAAGTAATCATAAGGTACCGTGATCTTTCGGGGTTGCGGTACCTTTAAACATATCTACTTTCCAAGGAGGCGACGAAGCATGAGTGACAGTACCAAGACAACAAAGGACGGCATCTGCCGCCTGACGCAGCCGGACGGCGGGACCCTTTCCTGGTCGGAGGATTCGGGACTTTCGCTGATTGAGCAGGACGGACTGTATTTCAAGGATCTGGAGCGGACGGGGAAGCTTCTGCCCTACGAGGATTGGCGGCTGAGCGCCTGGGAGCGGGCGAAGGACCTGGCCGGACGGCTTACGGTCGAGGAGATCGCCGGGCTGATGCTCTATTCGCCCCATCAGGCGGTGCCGCCTGTGGCGGCGGGGCCCTTCTCCGGAACCTTCGGCGGAAAATCCTATGAGGAATCGGGCGCTGAGCCTCACGCTCTGAGCGACCAGCAGGAGCAGTACCTGACGCAGGAGCATATCCGCCATATCCTGATGACCACGGTGAAGGACGCGGCGACCGCAGCCCGCTGGAGCAATGCGCTTCAGGCCCGGGCGGAAAAGCTTCCGCACGGCATCCCGGTGAATATCTCCACCGATCCGCGCAACGGAGCGAAGGACAGCGGAGCCGAGTTTAAGGGCGGCGGCAGCGACGTAAGCAAATGGCCGGAAGGAATGGGATTCGCGTCCTGCTTCGATCCGCAGGTCGTGGCCCAGTTCGCCCACGACGCGTCTCTGGAATACCGGGCCCTCGGCATCACGACGGCCCTGGGACCGCAGATCGACCTCTGCACCGAGCCCCGCTGGATGCGTCTGGTGGATACGCTGGGCGAGGAGTGCGGGATGACGAAGAAGCTGACGAAGGCATACTGCGACGGCATGCAGACCACTGAGGGCGGCCGCGACGGCTGGGGCCGCGACAGTGTGAATACGATGGTCAAGCACTGGCCCGGCGGCGGCAGCGGAGAAGGCGGCCGCGACGCCCATTACGCCTACGGTCAGTTCGCGGTCTACCCGGGCGGGAATTTCGAGGAGCATCTGAAGCCGTTCACGGAAGCGGCGTTTCATCTGGACGGCCCGACCGGCTGCGCGGCGGCGGTCATGCCGTACTATACGGTATCCTGGGGCGCGGACACGAAGAACGGCAAGAATGTGGGCAATTCCTTCAGTGAATACCTGATCCACGACCTTCTGCGGGGCAAATACGATTACCAGGGCGTGGTCTGCACCGACTGGGGCGTCACCGGCGACGCGGATCCCAGGATCGACGTTCTGGCCAGCCACTGCTACGGCGTACAGGATCTCAGCGAGGCGGAGCGCCATCTGCTGGCGATCACAAACGGCGTGGACCAGTTCGGCGGCAACTGCGCGGCGGTGCCGATCGTCGAGGCTTACCGGATCGGCTGCGAGCGCTACGGGGAGCAGTGGATGCGGGAGCGGATGGAGCTGTCCGCGGCCCGGCTTCTGAAGAATATCTTCCAGTGCGGGCTGTTCGAGGATCCCTATCTGGATCCGGAGCATTCGGCACAGGTCGTGGGCTGCGAGGAGTTCTGCGCCCATGGCTACGAGGCCCAGCTGAAATCGGTGGTGCTCTTAAAGAACCGGAAGGCCGCGGATACCGGGAAGCCTGCCCTTCCCCTGAAGAAGGGGCTGAAGGTGTATGTGCCCAACCGCAGCATCGGCGCGTCCAAGTCCTTTATCCGGACGGATATTCCGGCCCATACCGAGGATCCGCTGCCGGAGGGCCTGCCTGCCCGGTTCGGACAGCGGGTAAGCGATCCGGCGGAAGCGGACGCGGCGCTGGTGTTCGTGGAGAGCCCGGCCTGCAATCCGTACTCGAAGGAGGACGCGGCGGGCGGCGGCAACGGATACCTGCCGATCACGCTGCAGTACCGGCCCTATACGGCCACGGCGGCCCGACCGGTCAGCATCGCCGGCGGCGACCACAGAGAGAATTTCACCAACCGGAGCTATCTGGGCAAGACGAATACCGCCTATAACGAGGCCGATCTGGACAATATCCTGGAATGCCGCAGGCTGATGGGCGATAAACCGGTGATCGTCTGCGTGACCGCCAACAACCCGATGGTGATGAGCGAGTTCGAGACGGCGGCGGACGGAATCGTCGTGGAGTTCGGGATCTCGAAGGCCGCGGTTCTGGACGTGGTGTTCGGCAATTACAATCCCGGCGGACGTCTGCCGCTCCAGATGCCGAAGGATATGGAGACGGTAGAACGGCAGTGCGAGGATAAGGCGTTGGATATGGAGCCGTATGTGGATTCGGAAGGAAACGCGTACGATTACGGGTTCGGCCTGCGATATGAGGACTGAGTGAAAAATAAGAAATAGGCTTGCGAACAGTAAGGCGCGGCCAGCGCCGCCGGTTATCCGTACCGGCGGGCGCTGGCCGCGCCTTGTCGTGCTTCCTAGATAGCCAAAGAGACAGGCTCGGGAAACAGCCGCCTGATATCTGGCCCGGAGAAGAACCGGCCGTGCATCTGACTTCGGAGAAGAACTGTCCGTGCGTCTGGCCTGACAAACCGGCTGTGCGTCAGACCCGGCGGTCCGTGCCGCGCCGGACCAGCTCCTGCGTCAGATGCCCGATCCCCATAAGGCCGGCCCGGTTGCCTAAAAGCGCGGGGCGGATCTGAACGCGGTCGAAGCTTGGCATGATAAAGCGGCTTCTCCGCTCGGCGATCTTCTCAAAGATCAGCGGCTGGGACATGATCCCGCCGCCCAGGATCACGCAGGTGGGGTTGAAGATATGGATGACCGAGGAAAGCCCGCACAGAACCTCGTCGATCCAGCGGTCGAGGATCCGCATGATCTGCGGATCGTCCAGAGCCGCGAAGACCTTCCGGCCGTCGGTCAGCCGGCTGTCGTAGGCCCGGGCGGCGTTCACCAGCGCCGTGGCGGAGGCGTAGCGCTCGTAGCAGCCGTCCATAAGGGAGCTGCCGGCGATCTTTTCGTCTGCGTGGGTCACGATGGAGCCGAATTCGGCGGCGGAATATGCACAGCCGTGGTAGATCGCTCCGTTTTCGACGATCGCGCCGCCGATGCCGGTCCCGTAGGTCAGGCACAGGAAGCTGGGGATATCCCTGGCGCCGCCGAAAACGGCCTCGCCCATGGCGGCGGAGTTGACGTCGTTTTCCACGGCAACCGGCAGACGGAAGCGCATTTCCAGCTCCTGCCGGACAGGGAAGCCGGTATAATCCGGGATATTCTCATTGGCGTAGACGATCACGCCCTTTAAGCAGTCCACCTGGCCGGCGGTGCTGACGCCGATGCCGTCGAAGCCTGCGCCGTAAGCGTCAGAAGAGCGGTCTATCGCATCCCGGATCAGCCCGGCCACCGTCTCGATGATATGGCGGCCGCCCAGCTGCGCCCGGGTCGGGATCTGTGCGGCGTCCCGGAGACGGCCGTCCTCCCAGATCCCGTATTTGACGGCGGTTCCGCCGATGTCGCACACAAAGATTCTCATCCGCATCCGTCCTTTCCTGTCAGGCATTCCGAATCGCGCCGTAGAACCGCTGCGCGATCTCGAAAGGCCGGGTGATCGCTCCTCCTACCACCACCGCGTGGGCGCCCAGCTGCAGCATCTTAACGGCCTGATCGGGGAAATGGATCCGCCCCTCGGCGATGACCGGGATCGGCAGCGCCTTCACAAGAGCGGACACCAGATCATAGTCCGGTCCGTCCGTATGGGGCGAATAGGACGTATAGCCGCTTAACGTGGTTCCGACCAGATCCACGCCGCATTTCCAGGCGTGAACGCCCTCCTCAAGCGTGGAGATATCGGCCATTAGCGGGATGTCCGGGTACTTTTCGCGGATCTCGCGCAGAAAATCGCCGACGGTGGAGCCGTCTCCCCGGGGACGCAGCGTGCAGTCCAGGGCGATGATGTCCGCCTCCGCGGCGGCAAGCTCGTCCACCTCCCGCATGGTGGGGGTGATGTAGCTGTCGTAGCCTTCATAGGTGCGTTTGATCAGTCCGATACAGGGAAGGCCGGTGGCCTTACGGATAGCGGAGATGTCCCTGACGCTGCTGGTGCGGATGCAGCGGCAGCCGGCCTGCCTGGCGGCCATGGCCATATAGGGCATGAGGGAACGTTCCTCGTCGTACAGAGGTTCCCCGGGAAGGGCCTGGCACGATACGATCATGCTTCCTCTGGTGGCGGACAGGATATCTGCAAGCGGTGTTCTCATTTCGGAATCCTTTCTTGAAAAGACAGGTGTTTGGTGTATAATTAGATTATAATATGGATGGCTGAACTTGTCATCCGGAAACTGCAAAAGGATCTGCGACAGAAAGGGGAACCGATATGAAGACAGAAAAATACCGCGGCGTATTTCCGGCGTTCTATGCGTGCTACGACAGGGAGGGAAGGGTAAGCCCGCAGGCGGTGCGCGGCCTCACCCGGTATCTGATCGAGAAGGGCGTCCACGGCCTCTATGTGGGAGGCTCCTCCGGCGAGTGCATCTATCAGAGCGTGGAGGAACGGAAGCTGACGCTTGAACATGTCATGGCCGAAGCCGCTGGCAGGGTGACGGTCATCGCCCATGTGGCGTGCAATAACACGAAGGACAGCCAGGAACTGGCGGCCCACGCCCAGAGCCTGGGAGTGGACGCGATCGCGGCGATCCCGCCGATCTATTTCCATCTGCCGGAGCGGGCCATCGCCGCTTACTGGAACGATATCTCTGCCGCCGCGCCGGACACGGACTTCATTCTCTATAATATCCCGCAGCTGGCGGGCGTGGCTCTGACGCTGCCGCTTCTGCGGGAGATGAAGAAGAACCCGCGGGTGATCGGCGTGAAGAATTCCTCCCTGCTGGTGCAGGATATCCAGATGTTCCGCGGCGAAGGCGTATTCGTGTTCAACGGCCCTGACGAGCAGTTCGTCTCGGGACTGGCGGCCGGCGCCGTCGGCGGGATCGGCGGGACCTACGCGGTCATGCCGGAGCTGTTCGTCCGGGTGCGGGAGCTGGTGCTGGCGGGCGAATGGGAGGCGGCCATGGGGCTGCAGGACCGGATCTGCGGCGTCATCTACCGGATGAGCTCCGCGAAGGGCAATCTTTACGCGGTGACCAAGGAGATCCTGCGCCGTCAGGGAGGACCGGACGTCGGAAGCGTCCGGGCGCCGCTGCCGGAGCTTTCCGGGGAAGACGGCGCCCTTGTAGAGGAATGCGTGGCGATGATCGACGATGCCCTTAAGGCGTCGGGGACGGGAGAGCGATGAAACAGGAGACATTCGGCTATAACGAGCGGTATCTGACAAGGAACGGCAGGCTCTGGGTGCCGGTCATGGGCGAGATGCATTACAGCCGGTACCAGGCCGGGCTCTGGGAGGAATCCCTGCGGAAGATGAAGGCGGGAGGCGTGTCCATCGTTTCCACGTACATCTTCTGGATCCACCACGAGGAAGCGGAAGGGGAGTTCGATTTTACCGGCTGCCGGGATCTGGGGTGGTTCGTGGCCCTGTGCCGGAAGGTGGGACTGTACGTATTCCTGCGGCTGGGTCCCTGGGTCCACGGCGAGGCCCGAAACGGCGGCTTCCCGGACTGGATTAAGCGGATGGGGGAGGAAGGCGTCGGCCTGCGCACCAACAATCCCGTTTATCTGGAGAAGGTAGAGCGGTTCTGGCGGAAGGTCTATGAGCAGGTGAAGGACGAACTGTACGGCTGCGGCGGCCCTGTTATCGGGATCCAGATCGAGAACGAGTACGGTCATGTCGGCGGGCTCCGCGGCGAGGAGGGGAACGCCCATATCCGCAGGCTGACCGGGCTTGCACGGGAGATCGGCTTTGACGTGCCGTATGTGACCGCCACCGGCTGGGGAGGGGCCGTCGTCGGCGACGCGCTTCCGGTGACCGGCGGCTACTGCGACGCGCCCTGGGACGCGTCGCGGCAGAAGCTTCCGCCGAATCCGAATTTTGTGTTCAGCCGGGTGCGGGACGACGGACTGATCGGCAAGGAGGAGGGCGAGGGCGACCCACTGTCCTTCGACCCGGCGAAATATCCGTTTCTGACGGCGGAGCTGGGAGGCGGCCTGCAGGTGACGGCGTACCGGCGGCCGGTGGCCCGCGGCACGGACGCGGCGGCCATGTCGGTCGTGAAGCTTGGCAGCGGGGCGGCTCTTCTGGGCTACTATATGTATCACGGTGGAAGCAATCCGAAAGGGAAGCTTTCGACCCTGCATGAGCACAACGCCATCGGAGGCTACTCGGAGCTGGGCGAGATCAATTACGACTTCTTCGCGCCTATCCGTCAGTACGGGACGATCTCGGACACGTACCGGCGGCTGCGGCTGATCGCGTATTTCCTGCAGGATTTCGGCGAGGATCTGGCGGGACTTGAGGCGGAACTGACGCCGGAGAACGGAAAGCCGGACGATCTGGCGACTCTTAGGCTGGCCTGCCGCCACGACGGGGAGCATGGGTATGTGTTCTTCAACAATTACCAGCGGCTCTATCCGATGGCCCGCCACGAGAATGTGGTTCTGACCGGGCCGTGTTCGGGCGGGGACGTAACGTTTCCCCCGATCACGGTGGAGGACGGGGACTACGGGTTCTTCCCGTACCGGATGCGGCTGGGTGGCGCGGTGCTGAGAAGCGCCCTGGCGACGCCGCTGTGCCGGCTGGAGACGGCCGAAGGTATGGTGTGGGTATTCTACGGCGACCGGCAGCCGGCATACGAGTGGGAAGGCGAGCCGGCGCGGATCCTGCATCTGTCCTTCGGCGATGCGCTGTGCGCCTACCGGGTCATGATCAGTTCGGGAGGATCGACTACGTCTGACTATTTGATTCTGGCAGAGGATTTCGTCTGGGAAGAAAATGGGAAGGTTCATGTGACCGGCGGCGCGGACACGGTGATCCGGTGTTTCCCGGAGGCGGCGGAAGGAATGCTGCCTGGCTTTCGAATGACCGGCCGCGACGGAGAGTTCACGGTGTACCGGCGGGTCGTCGAGGAGAAACCGGCGGAAGCGGAGCTTCGGCTGTTGACAGAGGACGATGAGAAGACGGTCTATGAGATCCGCCTGGCATATTCCGATAGCGTGATTGCGGCGAAGGACGAAGCCGCCCGCCTGCGTGAGGTGAATGCAGACGTTCGTCCGGGGGCAGCCAGCGGAGCTGATGCGGCGCATCCGGCGGGGGCGCTGCGCCGGGCGGGGCGCGATACGCTTCTGTGGATTACCTATGCGGGCAACAGCATGGATGTGTACCTGGACGGAGAGAAGATCGAAGACCACTACTACACCGGCGAAGAGGTTCCCGTCAGCCTGGGATATTTCGGCTTTCCGGACCGGCTGAGGGTGGAGGTCCATCCGCTTAAAGCGGACGCGGATATCTATCTCGAGAGGTGGCCGGAGATGACCGGCGGCCGGGCCTGCAGACTCGAACAGGTGAGGATCAGCGAGTTGTACGGCTGCTGAGCGGAGTGATTAGAGAGGATATCGTTCGCATTGGAACTGCCAGCGATATGAACGACATCCATCATCAAATAGCACTTTTGGTAGAAATATCCGTTTTTGTTCTATTAAAAGTACCATATTTAGACGAAAAAACGGTTGCAATTCATGTAATTGTATGATATCTCAACTTCCGAAGTGAAATGGGCTCTAACCCAGTAAATATGCGGGTTAGAGCCTGTCTGTCTGTATGG
>CANQME010000067.1 GCA_947624815.1 uncultured Lachnospiraceae bacterium
GTGGAAGAAGTATAATACAGAGACAAGGAGGTGCAAGATATGGAATTATCAAACTTACGGCCTGCCGAGGGCTCCACGCACAGCAATAATTTCAGAAGAGGCCGCGGCCACGGTTCAGGCAACGGCAAGACGGCCGGCAAGGGCCATAAGGGACAGAAGGCCCGTTCCGGAGCGCCGAGACCGGGCTTTGAGGGCGGCCAGATGCCTTTGTACCGCCGCCTTCCGAAGAGAGGCTTCACCAATCGCAATACCAAAGAGATCGTCGGGATCAACGTCAGCGTCCTGGACCGTTTTGAGGACGGCGCGGTCGTCTCCGTAGATACGCTGGTAGAGAGCCGCATTGTAAAGAACCCCAGGGACGGCGTCAAGATTCTTGGCAACGGAGAACTCACCAAGAAACTTACCGTAAAGGCCAATGCCTTCAGTGAAGGAGCAAAAGCAAAGATCGAGGCTGCCGGTGGAACCTGCGAGGTGATTTAATATGTGGAAAACACTCCGAGATGCGTTTCGTATAAAAGAAATCCGAAATAAAATACTTTACACGTTTGTGATGCTGGTAGTGATCCGTTTCGGATCCCAGCTGCCGGTACCGGGGGTAAACACAAGTTATTTTGCGGACTTTTTTGCTAGTCAGACGACAGACGCTTTTGGATTTTTCAATGCGATGACCGGTGGATCCTTCTCGAACATGTCCATCCTGGCGCTGAGCATTACCCCGTATATCACATCATCCATTATCATGCAGCTGATGACCATCGCCATCCCGAAGCTGGAAGAGATGCAGAGGGAAGGCGAGGACGGCCGCAAGAAGATCGCGGAGTACACCCGCTATCTGACCGTGGCCCTGGCTCTTCTGGAATCCGGCGGTATGGCCATCGGATTCGGCGGACAGGGACTTCTGGTCAACTATAATGCAGGCAGCGTGATCGTGGCCATCGCGGCCATGACCGCAGGCAGCGCCTTCCTGATGTGGATCGGCGAGCGGATCACGGAGAACGGCGTGGGTAACGGAATTTCCGTCGTCCTGCTCTTCAACATCATTTCCAGTCTGCCGGACGATGTCAATACGCTGTACACCCGCTTCCTTTCCGGCAAGAACGTGCCGGTAGCGATCGTGACCGTGATCATCATCCTGGCGCTGATCGTGGCGATGACGGTGTTTGTTATCATTCTTCAGGATGCGGTCCGGAGGATCCCGGTGCAGTATTCCCAGAAGATGCAGGGCAGAAGGATGGTCGGAGGCCGTTCCTCCAACATTCCGCTGAAGGTCAACACGGCCGGCGTTATCCCGGTGATCTTCGCGTCGTCCATCATGTCCCTGCTGGTGGTGATCGCCCAGTTCTTCAATGTGAACTATAACAGCATCGGCGGCAAGATCCTTCTGATGCTGAATTCCTCCATGTGGTTTCGGATGGATCAGCCGGTATATTCCATCGGTCTGATCATTTATCTGGTGCTGATCGTGGTGTTCGCGTATTTCTATACGTCCATCACCTTCAATCCGCTGGAGGTAGCCAACAACATCAAGAAGCAGGGCGGCTTTATCCCGGGCATCCGTCCCGGCAAGCCCACCAGCGAGTACCTGAACAGCATCCTGAACTACATCGTATTCATCGGAGCAGTCGGTCTGATCATCGTCTGCATCATTCCGATCCTGGTATCGGGACTGTTCAATATCAGCCGGCTGTCCTTCGCGGGCACATCGCTGATCATCATCGTAGGCGTGGTTCTGGAAACGCTCAACGCGATCGAGTCGCAGATGCTGGTCCGCAACTACAGAGGATTCTTAAACGACTGATCGTAAGACGTTCGGGTGAAGGAACCCTGTTTATCGCGAGGTACAAAATGATGAGAAGGAAGGCCGGGCCGCCTTTCTTCTCATTGCAGTTTTTCGTTCCATTCTGTCATGTAGAATAACAAGGAGGAGACCGTATGAAGATCATCATGTTAGGCGCTCCCGGAGCTGGAAAAGGGACGCAGGCGAAGAAGATTGCAGAGAAGTATGGAATTCCGCACATCTCCACCGGAGATATTTTCCGTGCGAACATCAAGGGAGGCACCGAACTGGGCATGAAGGCGAAGACCTTCATGGATCAGGGCAAGCTGGTTCCCGACGAGATCACCATCGGAATGCTGATGGACCGCATTCAGGCGGACGACTGTGCGAAGGGTTATGTGCTGGACGGATTCCCCAGGACCATACCGCAGGCCGAAAGCCTGACGGAGGCGCTGGCCGCCCGGGGCGAGGCCATCGACTATGCGATCAATGTCGATGTTCCGGATGAGAACATCATTACCCGTATGTCCGGCCGCCGCGCATGCTTAAGCTGCGGCGCCACCTACCATGTACAGTTCAATCCTCCGAAGGCAGAAGGCGTCTGCGATACCTGCGGAAGCGCTCTGGTACTTCGCGACGACGATAAGCCCGAGACGGTGAAGAACCGCCTTGCTGTCTACCATGAACAGACCCAGCCGCTGATCGACTATTATCAGAAGGCCGGCGTTCTGAAGGAAGTGGACGGCACGCAGGATCTGAATCAGGTGTTCGCGGATATCGTGGAGATCCTGGGGGCCTGAGAGCATGTCGGTCACCATTAAATCGGAGCGGGAGATCGAGCTGATGCGTGAGGCCGGAAGGATTCTGGCCAAAACCCATGAGGAGCTGGGCCGGGCGCTTGCGCCCGGCATGTCCACCTGGGACATCGACCGGCTTGGCGAGGAGATCATCCGCAGCTACGGCTGTATTCCCTCCTTTAAGAACTATAACGGCTATCCCGCTTCCATATGCGTATCGGTGAACAGCGAAGTGGTCCACGGGATCCCGAACCGGAAACGGATCCTGAAGGAAGGCGATATCGTCAGCCTGGACGCCGGCGTGATCTATAAGGGATATCACTCGGATGCGGCTAGAACCTACGGGATCGGCCGGATCAGCCCGGAAGCGGAGAAGCTGATCGAAGTAACGCGCCAGTGCTTCTTTGAAGGGATTAAATACGCCAGAGCCGGCAATCATTTAAATGATATCTCTTCGCATATCCAGGCGTACGCCGAACGGTTCGGCTACGGCGTGGTGCGCGATCTGGTGGGGCACGGGATCGGCAGTCATCTTCACGAGGATCCGGAGGTGCCGAATTACGCCAGACGGCTGAGAGGCATCCGCCTTCGGGAAGGGATGACCCTGGCCGTGGAACCCATGATCAACGCGGGAAAGCCGGATGTTTGCTGGTTGGACGACGACTGGACCGTGGTAACGCAGGACGGATCCCTGTCTGCCCATTATGAGAACACGATCCTGATCTGCGAGAACGGCCCCGAGATCCTGTCGCTTCCGGCGGAAGGGTCCGAAAGCAACTAAGTGTCAGCCTCAAGGGAGGAGAAAACCGTATGTCTAAGGCGGACGTAATCGAAATCGAGGGAGTTGTGGTAGAGAAGCTTCCCAACGCCATGTTCCAGGTGAAGTTGGAGAACGGTCACCAGGTGCTTGCCCATATCAGCGGCAAGCTCCGGATGAACTACATCAAGATTCTGCCGGGCGACCGTGTCACCATCGAGATGTCTCCGTACGACCTGACGAAGGGCCGTATCATCTGGCGGGATAAATAAGAACAAATGTAAAAAAATGCTTGCTTTCCCAGGGATGAAGTGCTATACTATTATGGCGACTTTGTTGAAGTAGTGGGTGAAGTATGCTCTGCACCCAGACAGGGGAGAAAGGAGAATTGCTGTGAAAGTCAGATCCTCAGTGAAACCGATCTGCGAGAAATGCAAGATCATCAAGCGTAAGGGCAGCATCAGAATTATCTGTGAGAACCCGAAGCACAAACAGAGACAAGGTTAAGTTTTCAAATAATACAGGAGGTGTAACAGGCACATGGCTCGTATTTCAGGTGTTGATTTGCCAAGGGAAAAACGTGTAGAGATCGGTCTGACCTATATCTACGGCATCGGGCGCACCAGTTCTAACCGCATCCTTAAGGAAGCCGGCGTGAACCCGGATACCCGTGTTAAAGATCTGACAGACGATGAAGTGCGTAAGATTTCCGCCGTGATCGCTGATACCCAGGTGGTGGAGGGCGATCTGCGCAGAGAGGTCGCTATGAATATCAAGCGTCTCCAGGAAATCGGCTGCTACCGCGGCATCCGCCATAGAAGAAGCCTTCCGGTTCGCGGTCAGAATACCAAGAACAACGCGAGAACCCGTAAGGGCCCGAAGAAGACTGTGGCGAATAAGAAGAAATAAGACGTAGAATCACGTTGCATGTTTTAAAAACAGGAAACAGCGATTCGAGCAATCAGGAAGAAAGTAGGTTAGTTTAAAATGGCTAAAAAAGTGTCCACTGCGAAGAAAGTGACAAAAAAGCGTGTCAAGAAAAACGTTGAACGCGGACAGGCACATATCCAGGCATCTTTCAACAACACGATCGTGACGTTGACGGATACCCAGGGCAATGCGTTGTCATGGGCAAGTGCCGGTGGTCTGGGATTTAGAGGTTCAAGGAAATCTACTCCCTATGCAGCTCAGATGGCAGCAGAAACCGCTGCGAAGGCAGCGATCGTACATGGCCTGAAATCCGTTGATGTTATGGTCAAGGGCCCGGGCTCAGGACGTGAGGCGGCTATCCGCGCACTGTCCGCGTGCGGCATCGAAGTAACAAGTATCAAGGACGTAACCGCAGTTCCGCATAACGGCTGCCGTCCGCCCAAGCGTAGAAGAGTCTGATAGGAGGTACGAAAAGTGGCAGTAGATAGAGTTCCTGTTCTTAAAAGATGCAGATCCCTTGGTTTGGAGCCCAGCTATTTAGGAATAGACAAGAAATCAAACAGAGAATTAAAGAGAGCCAACCGTAAGGTGAGCGAGTACGGCATGCAGCTTCGCGAGAAGCAGAAGGCCAAATTCATCTACGGCGTGCTGGAGAAGCCTTTCCGCAACTATTATGCGAAGGCGGAGCGTATGGAAGGACAGGCAGGTGAGAACCTGATGATCCTTCTGGAGAGAAGACTGGACAGCGTGATCTTCCGCATGGGCTTTGCCCGTACCAGGAGAGAGGCCCGTCAGATCGTCGATCACAAGCAGCTCCTTGTCAACGGCAAGAGCGTGAACATCCCGTCCTACCTGGTGAAGGCCGGCGACGTGATCGAAGTGAAGGAGAAGTGCAAGTCCTCCCAGAGATTCAAGGATGTTCTGGAAGTGACCGGCGGACGCATTGTTCCGGCCTGGCTCGATGTGGATGCAGAGAATCTGCGCGGCACCGTAAGTGCGCTGCCTACGAGAGAGGAGATCGACGTCCCGGTTAACGAGATGCTTATCGTCGAGTTGTACTCCAAATAATCCGTTGAGCATACCCAAAAAGGAGGGGCTAGAGTGTTCGAGTTTGAGAAACCGAATATCGAGATTGCAGAGATTTCTGATGACAGGAAATACGGAAGGTTCGTAGTAGAACCGCTCGAAAGAGGCTACGGCACTACACTTGGCAATTCTCTTCGGAGAATCATGCTTTCATCCTTGCCGGGTGCTGCGGTTAGTCAGGTGAAGATCGACGGCGTTCTGCATGAGTTCAGTTCCATCCCCGGCGTCAAGGAGGATGTGACCGAGATCATCATGAACGTGAAGAGTCTGTCCATCAAGAACAGCAGCGAGAGCAACGAAGTTAAGACAGCATACATCGAGTACGAGGGTGAGGGCGTCATTACCGGCGCCGACATCCAGGCGGATCCGGATATTGAGATCATCAATCCGGAGCAGGTGATCGCGACCTTAAGCGGCGGCGCCGACAGTAAGTTCTATATGGAGCTTACGATCACCAAGGGCCGCGGCTATGTAGGCGCCGATAAGAATAAGAAGGACGATCTCCCCATCGGAGTGATCGCCGTGGATTCCATCTATACGCCGGTGGAGCGCGTCAATATGTCGGTCGAGGATACCCGTGTGGGCCAGCAGACGGACTATGACAAGCTGACGCTGGAGGTGTGGACCAACGGCACTCTCGCGCCCGACGAGGCGGTCAGCCTGGCCGCCAAGGTCATGAGCGAGCATCTGAACCTGTTCATCGATCTGTCCGAGAACGCCAGGACCGCTGAGGTCATGGTGGAGAAGGAGGACAACGAGAAGGAGAAGGTTCTCGAGATGAATATCGACGAACTGGAGCTGTCCGTGCGTTCTTACAACTGCTTGAAGCGAGCCGGCATCAACACCGTGGAGGAGCTGTGCAACCGCACCTCCGAGGATATGATGAAGGTCCGCAACCTTGGCCGGAAGTCCCTCGAGGAGGTTCTGTCCAAGTTAAAAGAGCTGGGACTCCAGCTGAATCCCGGAGACGAGTGATCCGTCCCGCAGGGAAGCGCCGGCAGGCGCAGACCGGCCTTTTGAGGGCCGGAGACAGACGCCGCCCCCGTAAGTCCGAAGCAGCAGGGGAACGGTGGGATATTTGATCAGGAAGACGCAGCGCAGGTAAGACCGAAGGGCACAGCGCCGCTCTCCAGAAACGATGGAGGAAGACAGATATGGCAGGATATCGCAAGCTGGGCAAAACGTCCAGCCAGAGAAAAGCATTACTCAGGAACCAGGTGACCGCTCTTCTGTATCACGGGAAGATCGTTACCACCGAAGCCAGGGCCAAGGAGATCCGTAAGATCGCCGAGGGCCTGATCGCCAGGGCGGTCAAGGAGAAGGACAACTTCGAGACCGTGAAGGTGACGGCTAAGGTTCCGCGCAAGGATAAGGACGGCAAGAGAGTGAAGGAAGTCAAGGACGGCAAGAAAGTGACCGTCTACGACGAGGTCGAGAAGGAGATCAAGAAGGATCTTCCCTCCAGGCTGCACGCCAGAAGGCAGATGCTCCGCGTTCTCTATCCGGTGACCGAGGTTCCCGCAGCCGCGGCCGGCCGCAAGAGGAACACCAAGGAAGCAGATATCGTCGCGAAGCTGTTCGACGAGGTCGCTCCCAAGTATGTGGGCCGCAACGGCGGCTATACCAGGATCGTCAAGATCGGCCAGCGCAAGGGCGACGGCGCGATGATGGTTCTGATCGAACTGGTCTGATTCAGGAAGGCTTCCCGCTATCCGGCGGGGAGCTTTTTTTCTGATCTCCTTTAGGAAAATGGTATGAAAAAGAAAGAATATCTTAAGTTGACGGTGGATAGGCGGTTGTTTATAATAAATTACAGAAAGTAATACCAAATTGATTGGGAGGGACTCAGATGAACGCGGTGAGGAGATACAGACAGATAGCGGCTGCGGCGATGGCGTGTCTCATGGTCCTGCTGGTCTGCCAGCCTGTGCAGGCCGCGACCACGAAGGCGCTTACCGGCGTGTCAATCCGGGTCGGCATCACGATCAGCCCGGGAGATACGCTGCCGGCGATCGATCTGCTGAACGGCGACGCTTCTCTGGCGGACGGGTGTCAGGCGTACGCGCTGACCAATTCCGACAAGTACGCGATCCGTTACGCGGAGTGGATCGATTCCGACAGGGAATACATTCAGATCGGGGATCAGCCCAGGATGAGGGTCTATCTGGAGATCACGGATTCGGATTATTCGTTCCGCGGCTCCTATGGTTCCAGCAACGTCACGATCCGCGGCGGTAAGATGGTCAGCGCCCGCAGAGAGGCGGACGACGAGCTTGCCGTTACGATCACGCTGAACGGAGTGAAGGGTCAGTACGCGGCGCCGGTCAGCGCGGAATGGAGGGACACCGGATACGGAAGAGCCATCTGGAACCAGGATTATGACGTGTACGACGCATATATCGACGCCATGTCGACCGGATATTACGACGTATATCTGTACCGCGGCAGCTCGCTGGTCCACAAGCTGGAGGACTATCACGGCACTTCCTATAACTTCTATCCGTACATGACCCGGCAGGGCACCTATACGTTCAGGGTACGGACGGTTCCGCACACGACGCAGCAGAAGCAGTACGGCACGAAGAGCGAATGGCTGGAATCGGATGAGATGTATATCGACGCGGAGGACGTCTCCGACGGCAGCGGACAGACGGTTGTGGATAACGTATTCACGGGATCTTCCGGTTCTTCCGGATCTCCGGGCACGTCGACGAATCAGGTCGGATGGATCAAGTCCGGCGGATACTGGTATTTCCGGTACCCGAACGGGAAGTATCAGACGAACGGCTGGCTGCAGCTGAACGGGATCTGGTATCTGTTCGACTCCAGCGGAAGGATGCTGACCGGCTGGCAGCAGGTGAAGGGCCTGTGGTATTACATGCAGACCAACGGAGCCATGCAGACGGGCTGGATCAAGGCCGGAGACAAGTGGTATTACCTGAATACCGCTTCCGAAGGCGTGGAAGGCGCCATGCGCACGGGGTGGCTGAACAAGGGCGGCAAGACGTATTTCCTGAACAGCAGCGGGGCCATGCTGGAAGGCTGGCAGGAGATCGACAAGAAGTTCTACTATTTCTATCCGGGCTACGGATATATGGCTACGAATACGACGATCGACACGTATTTCCGTGTAGGCGCCGACGGGGCCTGGATCCAGTGAGGACAGAACGCGGGAGAGGAAGAAGACAGACAAGGGGTGTGGTTATTATGACCGCACCCTTTTTATGGGGAACGAGAGGATTTTGCATTTACAGGTTGACGAATGGCGAGATATCAACTAAAATTGAAAAAATGCGTATAAAAGGCAGATAAGGCGACCTGAGGACCGGGGGAATGAGGACGGCCCGGTGGGAGGTAAGGAATGGGAATCATTAAAGCCAGCAAACTGGTTTTTGACTATATACGGCGCGACGAGGAAGAGAATATCGAGGAGACAGACCGTGCGATCGACGGTCTGAGCGTCGACGTGGAGAAAGGGAGCTTCGTGGCGGTTCTAGGCCATAACGGTTCCGGCAAATCGACGCTGGCCAAGCATATCAACGCGATCCTGGTGCCGACGGAGGGAACCGTCTGGGTATCCGGCATGGATACGGCGGACGAGTCTAAGGTGTGGGAAATCCGCAAGGGTGCGGGAATGGTGTTCCAGAACCCGGACAACCAGATCATCGGCAATGTAGTGGAGGAGGACGTGGGCTTCGGCCCCGAGAACATCGGCGTGCCCACCGACGATATCTGGAAGCGGGTGGACGAGAGCCTGAAGGCCGTAGGGATGACGGCGTTTCGGTACAAGTCGCCGAACAAGCTGTCGGGCGGCCAGAAGCAGAGGGTGGCGATCGCCGGCGTCATGGCGATGAGGCCGGAATGCATCGTACTGGACGAGCCGACGGCAATGCTGGATCCGGACGGGCGGAAGGAGGTCATCCGCACGGTGACGGAGCTGAACCGGAAGGAAGGGATCACCGTGATCCTGATCACCCATTATATGGAAGAGGTCATAGGCGCGGACCGTGTGATCGTGATGGATGAAGGGAAGATCGTGATGGACGGGACGCCCCGGGAGGTCTTCTCCCGGGTGGATGAGCTGAAGGAATACCGGCTGGATGTGCCGCAGGTGACGGAGCTGGCGTATGAACTGCGCAAAGGCGGAGCGGATATGCCGGCGGGGATTCTTTCGATCGATGAGTTTGTGGAGAGCTTCATGGCCGCCATGGGCGGAACGGAAGCGTGAAAGGGAGATATGGCAAGATGGCGATAAAGGTGGAGGACCTGACTTACGTATACAATGCGGGGACGGCCCTGGAACAGAAGGCGCTGGACGGAGTCAGCTTCGAGATCCCGGACGGTCAGTTCGTGGGGCTGATCGGTCACACCGGTTCCGGGAAATCCACTCTGATCCAGCATCTGAACGGCCTGGTGAAGCCTACCGGCGGAAAGATCTACTATAACGGCGAGGATATCAACGGAGAAGGCTACAGCCTGCGTCAGCTGCGCAGTAAGGTAGGACTGGTATTCCAGTATCCGGAGCACCAGCTGTTCGAGGTGGATGTGATCTCCGATGTGTGCTACGGGCCGCGGAACCTGGGACTTTCGGAGGATGAGGTCCGGGAGAGGGCCCAGGCTGCGCTGCGTCTGGTGGGGATGAAGGAAAAGTACTGGGATCAGTCCCCGTTTGAGCTGTCGGGCGGCCAGAAGCGGCGGGTAGCGATCGCCGGCGTGCTGGCGATGAACCCGGAGGTGCTGATCCTGGACGAGCCCACGGCCGGTCTTGACCCGAGGGGAAGGGATGAGATCCTGGATCAGGTCCGGGCGCTCCATGATGCGCGGGGGATGACGATCATTCTGGTATCCCACAGCATGGAGGACATGGCCAGGTATGCGGAACGGCTTCTGGTGATGAATCACGGGAGAAAGGCGTTCGACGGAACGCCGAAGGAGATCTTCCGGCATTACCGGGAGCTGGAGCAGATGGGGCTGGCGGCGCCGCAGGTGACGTATGTGATCCATGCGCTCCGGGAACGGGGCGTAGAGCTGGATGAGGATATCACCACGGTGGAAGAGGCCCGGGACGCGCTTCTGGAGGCGCTGCGCACGGGCCGGCGGTGAAGCCGGGAAAGCAGAGATTCTGCGCCGGCGGACCCGGAAAGGAACGATATGTTAAGAGAGATTACGATTGGACAATATTATCCGGTGGATTCCGTGCTGCACCGCATGGATCCGCGGACGAAACTGTTCGGAACGATGGTATATATCGTGTCGCTGTTTCTGGCGGACAATGTGTGGTGCTACCTGGCCGCAGCCGTGTTTCTGGCCGCGGTGATCCGGCTTTCTCATGTGCCGCTCTCCTTCATGGTGAGGGGACTTAAGGCGATCCTGTTCCTGCTTCTGATCAGCGTCAGCTTTAACCTGTTCCTCACGGAAGGTGAAGAGCTGTTCCGTATCTGGTTTCTGCGGGTGACGCGGGAGGGCGTCCGTATGGCCGGCTTTATGGCGGTGAGGCTGATCTTTCTGGTGGTCGGTTCGTCGGTGATGACGCTGACGACCACGCCGAACCAGCTGACGGACGGTCTGGAGAAGAGCCTTGGGTTTCTGAAAAAGGTGCGTGTGCCGGTCCATGAGATGGCCATGATCATGTCCATCGCGCTGCGCTTCATACCGATCCTGGTGGAGGAGACGGACAAGATCATGAAGGCGCAGATGGCGCGAGGGGCGGACTTTGAGAGCGGCGGGCTTGTGCAGAAGGCCAAAAGCATGGTGCCGCTTCTGGTGCCGCTGTTTATCTCGGCGTTTCGGCGGGCCACGGATCTGGCCATGGCCATGGAAGCCAGGTGCTACCACGGCGGCGAAGGCAGAACCAGGATGAAGCCGCTCAGGTATGCGGGCAGAGATTATGCGGCATATCTGACGTACGCGGCGTATATGGGGGTCATGCTGGCGCTCAGGACCGTTTTCTGACGGCCCGGCGGCGGAGCAAAGAAGGGAGTCACAGGTGAGACGGATCAGACTGGTCCTGGCGTATGACGGGACGAATTACAGCGGGTGGCAGTACCAGAAGAACGCTGTGACCATCGAGGAGGTGCTGAATCAGGCGCTCTCCCGGCTTATGGGGGAGGAGATCGCGGTGATCGGCGCCAGCCGTACGGACGCGGGGGTTCACGCGCTCGAGAATGTGGCCGTATTCGATACGGAGAACCGGATGGCGGCGGACAGGATCTGCATGGCGCTGAATCAGTGGCTGCCGGAGGATATCCGGGCGCTGCGCTCCGACGAGGTGGCGCCGGACTGGCATCCGCGGAAGCAGAACTGCACGAAGACCTACGAATACCGGATCCTGAACCGGAAGGTCAATATGCCGACGGAACGGCTCTATTCCTATTTCTGCTACTTCCCGCTGGACGTAGAGAAGATGAGAGAGGGCGCCACCTGCCTGATCGGCGAGCACGATTTCAAAAGCTTCTGCGCCCCCAGGGGACAGGCGGAGGAGACTGTCAGGACGATCTACAGTCTTACGATCGACCGTCAGGGGGACCGGATCGTCCTGCGGATCAGCGGCAGCGGGTTCCTCTACAATATGGTCCGGATCATCGCCGGAACGCTGATCCGGGTGGGAACCGGCATGTATCCGCCGGAACACGTGGAGGAGATCCTGGACGCCAGGGACCGGCGCGCGGCCGGGCCTACGGCGCCGGCCAGAGGGCTTACGCTTGTCAGCATGGAATATGAACGGCAGCTGCGAGAGAGGATCGCCGGTGAGAACAAGGACTGGTCCTACGAGCTGGATCAGAGCCGGATCGCGCAGACCGGCAGGGCGTATCTGACCATCCGCCGCTGCGCGGAGAGGGACTTTGACAGACTGCTCCTGCGCGTTACGCATCAGGCCGTGCGAAACGGCGCCCTGGAGGTGTATGCCTGCGATCTGGAGGGCCGCGCGGCAGAGCCGGACGGGCCGGAGCCGGGCGGGGGAACCGCCGGAGAAGAGACATGCGTCCGCAGCCGGATCGATCCGCAGCGGGCTTATGGATATTATGTGTTTCAGAAAATGGAATCAGGAGAGGAGGGATCGACGATAACCGGAGATCATGAGTGGTACAGAACGACGCGGGCGGGGTATCCGCGCAGCGCGCAAAAGAATGGGAAGGACGTGAACGACAACTGGTTGCAGGAGGACAACGACAGGGAGGCATAATGACGAAGACCAGGGATATGAGTATGAAAATCGTGATCGCGGAGGACGATGCGATCACCAGACAGTGGATGAAGAGAAAGATCGGGGAGTTGGGAATGAACTGTCTGGTAGTGGGGACGTTCGAGGACGGCTCGCAGGCGCTGGAGTATATCCGGGATCATGAGGTGGACGTGGTGTTCACGGATATCCGGATGCCTGTGATGGACGGTATGGAGCTGTTGGGATACCTGAGGGCCGGAGCGGTTCCGGTGTACAAGGTAATCTTCAGCGCCTACGACCGTTTCGATTACGCCCGGTGGGCCATGAAGATGGGGGCGCATGAATTTGTACCGAAGTCGGAGCTGTCGGGCGCGAGCCTGAAGCAGATTTTGAGCGAGGCGGAGAACTGGATCGCCCAGAACCGCCGCGACGAGCAGAGGATGCCGGAGGAAAGCGGACCGGCGCTGTCGCCGAAGCAGCAGAAGCGGGAGCTTTATCTTCGCCGCATGACGGAGGAAACGACCGGAGGCGAGGGAGCGCTGGAGCTGTATGCGGCAGAGAGGAAACTGGATCCGGAACGACTTTTATTTGCAAATCTTTATTTTGGAAAAGAGGTTCCGCGGGAAACCGTGATGGAATTTCTATCATTGTATCTGGAGCAGGATGGCCGGTCGGGCGACTGCTTTCAGAATGGTTCACAGGAATTTTCCATAATATACAATCAGAAGAAGGAAGAACGGGCAATGAGCGATCTGGAGCGGCTGAGATCGATTCTCCAGGCGCACCTTGGCGTGCCCGTCTATCTCGGCGCCAGCGGGGTCCGCGGTACCGGGAATGGCGAAGAGTACATTCACGGGGAGTGCGGGGAGCAGGAGGATACGCTGGCGGATATGTACCGGCGGGCTGCGGCGGCCCGGGAGAACCGGCGCTTCTTCGGAATCGCCGGCTGTATCCGTTACAGCCAGCTTCTGATCAGCGCCTCCGCCGAAGAAGGGCCGCGGCACATTGCGATCCGGGAGAAGAGCGGAAGCGCCCGTACGGAAGGGACGGAGGATCCGTCCGACGGCGGGAAGATCCCGGTCCGGATCAACTTCGGCCAGTCCGCCGACCGGATCGTCACGCTTCTGGAGGAACAGCGCTACGGCAGCGCCCTGGAGGAGCTGAAGGTATTTCTCGCCGCGATGAAGGAGGCGGTCCGCTTCCATCCGGCCTATGTCCGCGCCCTGAGCAATCATATCCTGAGCGCGTATCTCCAGGAGGTGCGCCGGTATCCGCTGGATGAGGAGGAGAGAAGGAACGTCAACGGGATCGAGCTGTGGCTCGGCTGGTCGGCCTCCAATCTGGAGGAGCTCGGAAGAGCGCTCTTCAAGGTGGCGGCGTTTCTGGACGATATCCTGCGGGAGAAGAGCCGCGGCATGTCGTATACGCCGGCGGTGCGCCAGGCGGTACAGTATGTGCGGGAGAATTACGGGCGAAAGCTTTCGCTGGACGAGGTGGCCGACCACGTCCACTTAAGCCGGGCCTATCTGTCCATGCTGTTTAAGAAGGAGACCGGGCAGAAGTTCAGCGTCTACCTGCAGCGGGTCCGGCTGGAGGCGGCCAGGATCCTGATGTGCGGCCGGGACCTGAGCATTCAGGAGATCGCGGACTGTACCGGCTTCTTCGACGCGTCTCACTTAAGCCGCGCCTTCAAAGCCAGGTACGGCTGCTCCCCGATGGAGTACAGGAAAGAAAACTCGTACAAATAATCGTAATATAATACAAAATTGAGAGAAAAATACGGCAACACGCCCGAAAGGGCCCGTTTCCGACCGTAACAGGGTGCAGGAATCCAGAAATTATAGTCATGGATTCCGCACCCTTTTTTCGATACAATCATACCATCAAATCAATCGTTCGAGAAAGAACGCAGGAGGACATGGGTTATGAGAAAACTGATCGTACCGCTTTGCGCGGCTCTGACGGCTGCAGCCGTTCTGGCCGGATGCGGAAATGGCAAAGGACAACAGCCGGCACCCGCTGCCGCAGAGAACGCTGCGAAAGAGGAAACCGAGGCTGCACAGGAGCAGGCGGAGCCCGTTCAGACTGAGAAGACGAAGCTGACGTTCCTGCGGGTGGGCACCGAGCCGGAGAGAAAGGCATACTGGGAGAGTTCGGTAGCTCTTTTCATGGAAGCAAATCCGGATATCGAGATCGAGTACCAGGAATGCGGATATGGAGACGACTTTGAGACGAAGCTGAATACGGGCTTCGCGTCCGGAACCGCTCCCGATATCATTAACTTTACGATGGCGTCCATGGGAACCCGCGTTCCGCTTGGACAGTACGCGTGCCTGGACGAGTACGCGGCGGCCTGGGAGGGCCGGGACGACTTTATGGAGAACGCGCTGACGCTGGGAAGCGTCGGAGACAGCCTGTACGGCATCGCGGTATTCCCGGATCCGCGCATCCTGATCTATAACAAGGAGCTTTTCGTGGAGGCGGGACTTGATCCGGATGCGCCTCCTACCAACTGGGAAGAGCTTCTGGAGTATCATAAGAAGCTGGTGAAGAAGGAAGGGGACAACGTAGTCCAGACCGGATTCGGACTTCCCACCTCCGGAACCAACATGCAGCATTACCTGTCGGTGTTCATCGAAGAGAACGGCGTGAAGAATCTGGTGGACGAGGAGACCCATGAGGTGCTCTGCAATACGCCGGAAGCGATCGAAGCCGCCGAGTTCCTGAAGGAGATCGCGGATGCGGGAGTGATCCGCTGGGACAGCAACAACAGCGATCAGAACCCCTTCGCCAGCGGCCTTGCGGCCATGACGCTGGGCAACACGACCGATTTTCATAACTGGAACGAGGGAGCCGTGGCCGGCAAGATCGCGATGGCAAGCCCTCTGACGCATGAGCGGCAGGCTACCTTCTGCGGAATGGGCTTCATGTTCATGAGCGGAGAGACCCCGCATAAGGACGAGGTCTGGAGATTCATCGAGTTCATCGCCTCTGCGGAGGAGATGTGGAGAAGATACGAGGAGCTGGGCGTGACGCCGATGCGCGAATCCCTCCGGGAGCGTTATGTAGCGGAGAATCCGGAGAGCAACGGCATCATCTACGAATCGATCAACTGCGGAACAGGCTCACCGAAGGTAGCCTATGCCAACTCCGTTTATAACGCAGTCAACGATGCCATGGAGCGCGTCATGTACGACGTCGAGGATCCGGAGACGGCTCTGAATACAGCCGCCGGCGAGATCCAGAAAGAGATTGACAATCAGTAAAACTTCCGATACTGCATAGCACCGGCGCCTGTCCTCCATTTGCAGGGTTGGGCGGACAGGCTGCCGGAGCAGGTGCAGCAGAACAGAACAAAAGGAGGCCGCTGGTATGACAGAACAACAGCCCGTGAAGAAATCACGCAGGTCGAATGGCAAGGTTTATGATAATTGCGCTTACGCGATGATATTTCCGGCATATTTCGTATTCGCCGTATTCATTCTGATTCCGATCGGCGTCGTGTTCTATTACAGTATCACGAACTTTAATATGTACTCGAAACCGGAACTGGTGGGAGCCGCGAATTATCTGAATCTGATCGGAGACGGCGACTTTCTGATCTCTGTTCGCAATACTTTGTTCTACACCGTGTTTACCCTGTTTCCGCAGCTGGCCCTGGGTCTTCTGGCGGCCGTGCTGCTTTACCGGAAGTCGAAGCTTCTGCCGGTTTTCCGCACCGCCTTCTATCTGCCGAACGTGATGTCCATGGTATGTATCTCCATGGTCTGGCTCTGGATCTATGATCCGACCTTCGGCGTGCTGAATATGGTGCTCCGGACCTTCGGCGTATCCACGAAGCAGTGGCTGCAGGATCCGGATATGGCCATGTTCTGCATCATCCTGATGAGCATCTGGAAGAGCTGCGGCTATTCCATGGTCATCTTCCTGTCGGGACTGACCTCCATTCCGGATTCCCTCTATGAGGCGGCTTCACTGGACGGAGCCAATCCGGTGCGGAAGTTTATCCATATCACCTGGCCGATGCTTCGGCCCACCACGTTTTTCCTTCTGGTGACCGGCATCGTGAACAGCTTCTCGGTGTTTGAGCAGGTGAATATTATGACCGGCGGCGGACCCCTTAAGATGACGACGACCATCGTCCATCAGATCTACCGCAGAGGCTTTCTGGAATTCAAGATGGGCTATGCCAGCGCCATGTCCGTGGTGCTCCTGGCCTTCTCGATCCTGGTCACGATGTTTGTCTTCCGGTATGGCAGTAAGGGACAGGATGTAGACGTGTCGTGATCCGCGGCAGCGAATGGCGCGCAGGCGCCGGAAGCCGGCGGGAAGACACAGAGCGGAGTACGCAGCGGCGTACAGAACGGCGGAACCGTAAGAAAGTACGGCGCGCCGAATCTACAGAGAAAATGGGGGACGCGGCATGAAACGTGAGAAGCGTAATCAAATCATATGGGCACTTGGTATGAGTCTTGCATCCCTGGTGATGCTGATTCCGGTGATCATGATGTTCATGACTTCGATGAAAACGATGGAGGAGATCAAGTCTCCGGTGTTTCACCTTCTGCCGGCGACGTTCTCGTTCCGGAATTATACGGACGCCATGTCCAACGGCATCTGGCCCGTCTACTTCCGGAACTCCCTGATGATCACAGGGGCGGCGGTGCTGTTTTCCCTGCTGTTCAACTCCATCGCGGGATACGCCTTTGCAAGACTGAATTTCCGCGGCGCGAAGATCATGTTCCTGTTTCTGATGATGGGACTGATGATGCCGCCGCAGGTGACGATGCTTCCGACCTTCCTGATCATGGCGAAGTTTCCTCTGATGGGAGGGAACGATCTGTTCGGATCCGGAGGCACCGGTCTTGTGAATACATACGCGGGACTTGTGATCCCTCTGGTCAGCGGATCCTACGGGGTGTTCCTCTGCAAGCAGTTCTACGAGAATTTCCCCCGGTCCCTGGATGAAGCGGCCATGATCGACGGCGCGGGCAAGTGGCGGACCTATTTCACGATCTATCTGCCGAACTCCAAGGCGATCCTGGCTACGCTGGGACTTTTAAAGGCCGTGTCCGTGTGGAATGATTATATGTGGCCTCTGGTCATGACCAATTCCGAGACCATGAAGACGGTTCAGCTGGCGCTGACGATGTTCAAGACGGACAGCGGCGTCATGTGGAACCAGATGATGGCGGCCGCGGTACTGGTGGCGCTCCCGATGTTTGTCCTGTTCCTGTGTGCGCAGAAGTATTTCATACAGGGAATCGTGACATCCGGGCTGAAGTAACGGGACTGCAGACGTATAGGAGACGATATGGGCAGATCGGACCGACCGAACATCGTATTCTATTTCACGGATCAGCAGCGTGCGGATACGCTGGGATGCTACGGCCAGAAGCTGAATATCAGTCCGAACCTGGACCGGCTTGCGGCGGAAGGCACATTATTTGAAGAGGCATATACGGCTCAGCCGGTATGCGGCCCTTGCAGGGCATTGTTTCAGACGGGTAAGTACCCTACGGAGATCGGCTGCTACCGAAACGGGCAGGCGCTCCCCGCTCACATAAATACTCTGGCTGACTATCTTGGGGAAGCCGGCTACGACACAGCCTACGTAGGGAAATGGCACCTGGCCAGCACCAGGGCCAGCTACAATGACGCCGCCGCCCCCGATTATGAACGCAGCGCGATCCCGCTTAACCGGCGGGGCGGTCATCGGGGGTTCTGGCGCGCGTCAGACGTGCTGGAATTCACTTCCCACGGATATGGAGGCTACGTGTTCGATGAGAACATGAAACGGCATGATTTTGCTGGCTATAGAGTGGATGCCATTACGGACTTCGCTCTGGAATATATAGAGCAGTACAAATGCGCCAGGCCATTTTTCCTCACCATCTCCCATATCGAGCCCCATCACCAGAATGACAGGGGCAGATATGAAGGGCCCTTGGGGTCCCGGGAGCGGTTCGCAGATTTCGAACTGCCCGGCGACCTCAAGGCCCTCGGTGGAGACGCAGAGGAGATGTATCCGGACTATCTGGGGTGCTGCAGAAGCCTGGACGACAATCTGGGCCGGGTTATTGACAAACTGAAAGAAAAAGGAATATTTGACAATACGGTAATCATCTACGCCTCCGATCACGGATCCCATTTCCGGACGAGGAATCTGGACAGGCACTGTACCGGATTTGATGATTACAAACGATCCTGCCATTCTGCCTCTCTCAAAGTACCACTGATCATCGCGGGCCCTGGTTTTTCAGGGGGAAACAGGGTCCGCGCTCTGATCAGTACGGCAAGCCTGCCGAAGACGATTCTCGCGGTTGCCGGCGTGGATGTGGGAGAGGATATGATAGGAGAGAATCTCCGGGATGTGATCCACGGCGATACCGCAAGCCGGACGAACCGGATCTTCGCGCAGATCAGCGAGAGCCGGACCGGCCGCTGCATCCGTACAGAGGACTACCTTTACAGCGTTTACGCGCCGGGAAGCGACGGATGGAGCGAGGGAAGCAGCGATTACTACGAGGAAGATTTTCTCTATGACCTGAAGAAAGACCCCTACGAGCTCCATAATCTGGTACGGGACCCTGCCTATGCGCAGGTTCGCGCACAGCTTCGGGAGGAGCTTCTGTGGGAGATCGAACACGCGGAAGGCGTCCGCCCGATCATAGGGGAGGCGGACGATTGAGCAAGACCCCTCTGCACTGAGGAACGGCCGGTCTCAAAAGCCGGCTGTTCCTCTTCTCTCATATACGTCCGGCGGAGCACGCTTCCGACCGGCGAAGACCCCGGATCTGCCGGCGGCGGAAGGTCCGAATTTCCCGTGATTTCCTGCGTATTCCCGCGCAAATTCCTGTGGATTTTCTGGAAAAAATGGGTTGACACGCCCGGAAACGTGTTATATAATGTATAAATGTGACGTTAGACGAAAATGCTTTAACCAAAGCCCCGGAGGAAGCATTTTGCGTATAGATGTTTGCGAATTCAGGTATCAGTGGAGTTATTACAGGAGGTCAACCGATGAAGAGTTTTATGGCTAGTCCGGCGACCATCGAGCGTAAATGGTACGTCGTCGATGCGACCGGATATACATTAGGACGCCTTGCAGCGGAGGTTGCGAAAGTGCTGCGCGGCAAGAATAAGCCCATTTTCACGCCGTTCATGGATTGCGGCGATTACGTAATTATTGTGAATGCCGCGAAGGTGAAGGTGACCGGCAAGAAGCTGGATCAGAAGATCTATTATCATCACTCTGAGTATGTAGGCGGCATGAGAGAGACCACCCTGCGCGAGATGATGGCGAAGAAGCCGGAGCGCGTGGTTGAGCTGGCAGTCAAGGGCATGCTTCCCAAGGGATCCTTAGGAGCTGACATGTACAGGAAGCTGCATGTATACGCGGGCCCGGAGCACGAGCACGCGGCACAGCAGCCGGAAGTACTGGAATTCAAGTTTTAAGGTCTGAAAGGAGGAGAATAGCATGGCCGTTACAAGAT
>CANQME010000068.1 GCA_947624815.1 uncultured Lachnospiraceae bacterium
CTTCTGTCCGTATTCACGTTTATGCCGGGGCTGCTGATGAGCTTCAGCCGCCTGATCGACCGGACCCATCACCGCAGCTTTGTTCCCCGGATCACGCCCTGGGGGAAGCTTGGGGTAAAGCTCAGGTTTATTCTGCCGCCGGTTTTCGTGCTTGCGCTCGCCGCCGGCGCCGTCCTGTCGAACCGGTGCCCCTATGCCTATACCCAGAACGGTCTGCCTACCTTTACGAAGAATGAGAGTCAGATCGCCCAGGAGAAGGTGGATGAAACCTTTGGAGCGCAGAACACCCTGGCAATCCTTGTGAAGGCCGGGGATTACGAGAAGGAGGGCCGCCTTCTTAAGGATCTGGCCGCTATGCCCGAGGTGGAGTCGGTTCTGGGCCTGGCGAATGTGGAGGCGAAAGACGGCTACGTCCTTACCGACCGCCTGACGCCAAGGCAGTTTGCCGAGCTGACGGATCTGGATATCGAGGTGGCAAGGCTTCTGTATTCCGCATATGCAGTCGATCAGGGAACCTACGGCCAGCTGGTGTCAGGCGTGGACAGCTACAGCGTTCCGCTGCTGGATATGTTTCTTTTCGTACATGACCAGATGGATGAAGGGTACGTCACACTGGATGATGAGATGACGGATGAGATCAACGATCTGTACGGTCAGCTCGTTGATGCCCAGCTTCAGCTGAAAGGCACGAATTACAGCCGCCTGGTTCTTGAGCTGTCGCTGCCGGAGGAGAGCGATGAGACCTTTGCTTTCCTGGATACCCTTCATAAGACGGCTGCCCGGTATTACGACGATTATATTCTGGTGGGAAATTCCACCAGCTGCAAGGATCTGTCGTCCTCCTTTGCCAATGATAACCTGCTCATCAGCATCCTGACCATCGTTTTTGTGATCGTCGTGCTGATGTTCACGTTCCAGTCGGCGGGACTTCCGGTACTTCTGATTCTGGTCATCCAGGGCAGCGTCTGGATCAATTTCTCGTTTCCGTACCTTATGGATGAGAAGCTGTTCTTCCTGAGCTATCTGGTGGTCAGTTCGATCCAGATGGGCGCCAATATCGACTACGCGATCGTCATCGCATCCCGGTACGCGGAGCTGAAGAAGATCATGCCGTTAAAGGATGCGGTCGTGGAGTCGTTAAATGAGGCGTTCCCCACGATCGTTACATCCGGCACCATTCTGGCTTCCGCCGGAGTTCTGATCGGATTTTTGTCGTCCAGTCCGGCGGTATCCTCCATAGGCGTGTGTCTTGGCCGCGGAACGATCATTTCCATCTTCCTGGTTATGGGAGTGCTGCCTCAGATCCTGCTGTTGGGGGACGTCATCATTGAAAAGACCGCGTTTACGCTGAAAAGTCATCTGCCTATCTATTCCCTGTCCGGGACGATGCATCTGGACGGTCATGTCCGGGGATATATCTCGGGTATGGTGGACGGCGAGTTTAACGGCATTGTCCACGGCTCGATCAATGCCTCCGTGATATCGGGGCGGCCGAAGCAGATGGAAGAAGACCCGCCGCAGGAGATGCGGGAGATTCCGGCAGAGCATGATGGAAAGGAGGCCGCGGAAGATGGCAGTACCGGGAATTCGAATGCATAACAGGAAAATGCGCAGGGCTGCCGCATTTTTGCTGGCAATGTACCTGCTGGGCGGTCTTGGCGTCCCGCAGGCGTCGGCCGCCCAGTCAGGCGGCACGGCGGAGACGGTTGAGATCTCTACGGTAGAGGAGCTGCTTTCCTTTGCCGCAAGCTGCTCTCTGGACACCTGGTCGCAGGGAAAAACATTTGTATTAACCGCGGATCTGGATCTGACCGGAAGAAGCTTTGAGCCCATTCCAACCTTTGGCGGTACCTTCCTGGGGAAAGGACATACGGTATCCGGCGTGAATATTACCGCCGCCGGTTCCAGCATGGGGTTTTTCCGTTTTGTCCAGGAAGGGGCTGTGATCCGGGATCTGCATGTTACGGGCCGCGTTGATCCCGGCGGAAGTGCCGCTCATGTGGGAGGCATCGCGGGAAGCAATGCCGGATTCATCCAGAACTGTTCGTTTCAGGGAACGGTCAAGGGCGAAACGAACGTGGGCGGCATCGCGGGCCAGAACAAGGAGGCCGGTGAGATAGCCGGGTGCCGTGCGGACGGGACGGTCACAGGAGAGAACGGTACCGGCGGCATCGCCGGGCGGAATCTGGGACTGCTGATAAAATGCGAAAATACCGCCGCCGTCAACGTGTCCAGCCCGGATGAGGAGGAGAGTGCGTCCGGCAGCGCTCTGGATCAGATTTCCTCCCTGAATACGGAAGAAGAGGCCGAAGCCGTACTCAACAGCCACACCGATACCGGCGGTATCGCAGGATATTCCGCCGGTATCATTCAAAGCTGCTCCAACGCAGGGACGGTAGGCTACCGGCATGTGGGCTATAACGCCGGCGGCGTCGCCGGCCGTCAGGCTGGGTATATGGCGGGCTGCTCAAACAGCGCGCCGGTTTATGGACGTAAGGATGTAGGCGGCATCGTGGGGCAGGCGGAACCGGATATCATACTGAACACGGATGGGGATAAGCTGAGCCTGCTGCGGCAGAAATTAAATGATCTGAATACGATGATCGATGAGGCTCTGGATCACACCGACGCCAGCCGGGCGGATATCTCTCAGAAGCTTACCGCTATCAGCGGCACCGTCGGGAATGCCAAGGATTATTCGAAGACCCTCCTGGACAGGATGGATGAATTTACGGATGAAAACCTGGAATCTCTGAATACGCTCACGGCCGCCGCGTCCGCGGCGCTGGACAATATGGTTCCCGCTCTGGACAGACTGTCCGGTGTTTCCGCGGATCTGGACGATGCGGGACAGGCGCTCAGCCGCGGTCTGGATATGCTGGCGGATTCCGGCCTTCTGGCAGGCGACGTACTTGTTGACGCCAAAAACGCCGTGGCGGATCTTCGCACGGCCAACAGTGCTCTGGCGGATGCGGTCCGGAAGATGCGCGCGGCGGCAGATTCCCTTCAGCAGGCGGTCCTGATCCACGACCAGCAGGCGGTCAAAGAGGCGAACAGGCAGCTGTCCGCGTCCGTGAAGGATCTGGGGACTGCGCTTCATGGAATACGGACGGCGCTGAATACATTGGAAAACACCTTGAACGGGGTCATTCCCGGCGATCAGACGGCGATGCAGGCTCTGCGGGATCTGGGAACCGCTATGGGTGACGCCGGGACTGCGGTGGGAGATATCGGAACCGCGCTCGGAACGATCTCCGATCAAACGGAGATCAGTTGGGAAACGGTTCAGACTGCATTGAATACCGCAAGAGACGGGTTTGACCGTCTTGGCGACGCGGCCGGGAGAATGAATGACGCGATGAGCCATCTGGAAGAGGCCCTGTCTGACGCCTATCCGCTGACAAATGCGCTCGGCAGCTGTGCGGAGCAGTTTGCGGAGGCTGCGTCCATCGGCTCAGATGCAGCATGGCAGCTGCAATCCGCATTTCAGATATTGAGGGACACGGCGGATCAGCTGGCCTGGGACGGGGAGGTTTCATTTACGTCTCCGGGCCAGGAAGCCAGGGATGCCGGAGACGGACTTTACGCGTCCCTGAATGAGATGTCGGAAGGATTTACGGCTCTGCAGACGTCCGTAGACGATGCGGGGGAAATCCTCTCCGCCGATCTGCGGGCGGTCAGCGGCCAGATTACGGAGATCCTCAATCTGATGCTGGATGTTGTGGACAGCGCCCAGTCGGTGGAAACGCCGGAGGACATATTTGGCGATGTGTCTGAGGAGGATATTGAGGAGACCCGCATGGGGAAGCTGTCCGGCAGTGTGAATACCGGAGCAGTGGAAGGCGACCGGAATGTGGGAGGAATCGCAGGGGCGGTGGCAGTAGAGTACAGCCTGGATCCGGAGGATGATTACTCCCGGCTTACCTTTGGCAGCACCTATGAGCTGAAGGCTGTTTTGCAGAAATGTGTCAATGAGGGAGCCGTTGCCGGGAAACGTGACTGCACGGGAGGCATCGCGGGCCGGATGGACCTGGGCACCGCCAACGGCTGTCAAAGCTACGGCGCGGTCACCGGAAGCGGCGCCTACGTGGGCGGAATCGCCGGATACGCGGATGCTGCGATCCGTCAAAGCTGGGCAAAATGCACGCTCTCAGGCACCGAGTATGTGGGAGGGATCGCAGGATGGGGCAGCAGGATGACAGAATGCCGCGCCATTACCACGATTCTGGACGGAACGGAGCACATAGGAAGCGTTGCCGGAGATGCCGACCTGGAAGGCGGGGGACTTGAGGATAACCGGTTCCTGGATATCGGTCCCGCGGGGATTGACGGCGTCAGCTATACGGGGATCGCGGAACCGGCCTCTTTCGATGAACTGAGCGCTCTGGAAGAGGTTCCGGAAGAATTTCTCTCGTTCGCTGTGACCCTGACGGCGGACGGAGAGGAGATTGCGCGTATTCCGTTCCAATATGGCGACGACTTAAGCCGCATGGAGCTGCCGGAGGTTCCTGCCAGAGAAGGCTATTATGGGACCTGGCCCGAATTCGACAGAGCGGGCGTTCATTCGAATCTGACGCTGGAAGCGGTCTATACGCCGTGGGTGACGCTTGCGGCCAGCGAGGAAACAGACGGGAAGCTGTCCCTGGCACTCGCGGAGGGGCAGTTTACGGAGGAAGCTTCGCTTCGTGTGCTGCCGGACGGTGCAGTCCCGCCGGAAGGCGCAGAAGAGGCCGATGTCTGGAACGTGACATTAAGCGGAACGGATCTGTCCGGCGATGCGGCGGTCCCCATCCGGCTTCTGAACCGGAAAGGGGAGAGGGCGTCCGTCTGGCAGCTGAAAGACGGCCGGTGGCAGAAAGCGGAGACAGCAGTCAATGGAAGCTATCTCTGTCTTACAATGACAGGGACATCCGGCGTGTTCTGCATCTGTCCGGCTTCCGGCGGCTATCTGGTTTTGGTGATCGCATCGGCTGCCGTACTGGTGACCGTCATCGCGGTCGTTTTCTGGCGCAGGAAGAAAAAGAGACGGTAGGATTTTCTGCTTTGCCCTCTTGCGGTTTCACGGTATTTCCGATATACTGGATACAGTGATTGTATGCGCATTGAATTTTAGCACAGATCCATATCCGGACTGCTGTTAAAAAGGTTTGCGGAAAGAGCGAACTCCCGGGTAAGGCTGGCGAGACGTTTTTTGGCGGCAGCCGGGATGCCGGGCGTTGACACCAGACGGATGAACATGAGAGAAAAGAGGTATTTCCTATGGCGACTTCAGGCGCTCAGCGCGACATGGGCAGCGGAAGCGTCGGCAAGCTGCTGCTGCAGCTCGCCGTTCCTTCCGTAGTGGCCCAGGTAATCAATCTGTTGTATAACATCGTTGACCGTATCTACATCGGGCATATTCCCGGCACCGGGGCCGCGGCCCTGACCGGGGTCGGTCTGTTCATGCCGATCCTCATGCTGATCAACGCTTTCGCCATGATGGCCGGCTCAGGCGGCGCGCCCCGGGCGGCGATCGCCATGGGCCAGGGCAGTAAAGAAGAGGCGGAGAAGATCGTCGCCAACTGTTTCACCATTCTGCTTTGCTTTGCCGTAGTGCTGACGGCGGTATTCTACGTGTCCGCGCCGACGCTTCTGCGTCTGTTCGGCGCCAGCGACGTGACGCTGCCGTATGCCGCCGCCTACAGCCGTATCTATATCCTGGGCAGCGTGACCGTTCTGCTGGTCATGGGCATGAATCCCTTTATTACGACCCAGGGCTTTGCCAGGATCAGCATGATGACCACGGCCATTGGAGCCGTCATCAATATTATTCTGGATCCCATCTTCATCTTTGCCCTGGGAATGGGAGTAGAGGGTGCGGCCCTGGCCACGGTGCTGAGCCAGGGGGTGGGCGCTCTGTGGATCCTCCGTTTCCTTACGGGTCCGAAGACGCTTCTGCGCCTGCGCCTTTCCAACATGCGGCTGGAGGCCGGGATTATCCTGCCCTGCCTGGGCCTTGGAGTTTCTACCTTTGTCATGCTTTCCACCGAGAGCCTGCTTTCCATCAGCTTTAATTCCAGCCTGGCCCGCTACGGCGGAGATATCGCCGTCGGCGCCATGACCGTTATCACCAGTGCCAGCCAGCTGGCAATGATGCCGATACAGGGAGTCTGCCAGGGCGGCCAGCCGATTATCAGCTTCAATTTCGGCGCCGGCAAGCCGGAACGGGTCAAGAAGGCGTTCTGGCTCCAGTTTGGCGTCTGCGTCTGCTACGCGGCTGTGTTCTGGGCTCTGATGATGGCTCTGCCGCAGCTGGTGGCAAGTATCTTCACCTCGGATACGGCGCTGGTGCAGTATACCGGGTGGGCGATGCGCATCTATATGGCAGGCATCTTCGCTCTGGGCTTCCAGCTTAGCTGTCAGCAGAGCTTCATGGCGCTGGGCCAGGCCAAGATCAGCCTTCTGCTGGCCTGCCTGCGAAAACTCCTTCTGCTCATACCGCTGATTTTCATTCTTCCGCTTATTTTGTCCGACAAGGTGTTTGCTGTCTTCCTGGCAGAGCCGGTCAGCGACGTCATCGCGGCCACCGTCACGACCGTCATGTTCCTTACGCGTTTTGACAGGATCCTCAGCCGCGGCGCGGCGAAGGTGTGATTTTTTGCCGTTGCGAAAATAAGATATCTATGGTATGATAATGAAAATTATGACATGGAGCTGAGGTGTCGGATATGAAGAAATTCGTGCTGTGCATAGCGGCAGTTGTTTGTGTGACTGCAGGAGCTTTTGCTGCGAGGAATCTGATGTGGGAGTACGGGCACAGAGGCGAGCCGGATGTGACAGGCATGCTGGTGGTTCCCGAGGACGGCAGCGTCGTGATCGACGAGGAGCAGGTTCCCCTGGCGGACGGGCCGGGGGGCACGTCCGGGGAGAATCCGTATATCCAGCAGGTCGTGGATCTGGTCAACGCAGAGAGGACCAACGCCGGACTGAATCCGCTTGAGAAGTCGCCGGAGGTCTGTGCGGCGGCCGACGTAAGGGCCCACGAGATCGCCGGATCGTTCTCCCATACACGGCCGGACGGCCGCAGATACCGCACGGTTCTGGCGGACAACGGCGTGAGCAGCCATTTCAGCGGAGAGAATATCGCCGGCGGATACCGTTCCCCCAGCGATGTGGTGAGAGCCTGGATGGGAAGCGAGGGGCACCGCGAGAATATCATGAATCCGGATTATACCCATATCGGAGTCGGATACTATTACGACAGTGCCAGCGGACTTCAGTACTGGTGTCAGCTGTTTATCTATTAAGCTGCTTTTGGAGCGGCTGAGAGGACGGTCACAGGATCGTTTCCATTCCGAGTTTTAACGGCTTTAAGCCTCTCGCCTCGTAGAACTTCATGGCGGAGGGATTGCAGTACCAGACATTGAGGGTCACGTTGTAGCATCCGCTTGCACGGGCGAAATCGAGAACCGCGTTATAGATCTGCGTTCCGATGTGCTGTCCGCGGATGTGCTCGTCCACGCAGAGGTCGTCGATGTAGAGGGTGGCGCGCTTGACCATGGCGCCGCTGCCGTCGTAGCGCTCGAAGATGCAGAAGGCGTAGCCGAGGACGTGGCCTTCGTCGTCAACGCCTACGAAAATGGGGCGTTCGTCGTCGTGGATGATCTCGCGTAATTCGTCGTCGTTGTATTTCTTGCCGCCGTCGGTGAATAAGTCGGGACGACCCTGCTGGTGGACGCGGCAGACCTGATAGAGAAGGTTGTTGATGCCGGTCATGTCTTTTTCTTGGGCTCTTCGGATTTCCATGATTTTTGAAGGACTCCTTTCTTGGGGGGATGAGAAAAGTTAGGGGGCGCGAGGGGGGACGGGCTAAAAAGCCTGCGGCTTTTGGCGCCTGGGAGGAAACGCAGTGCTGGAGCGAAAAAGCCGGGGGCTTTTTCGCTCACGGGCTTCGCCCTATGAAAAAAGTCGGGTAAGAATCTGCTTACGTGCAAGCACGACGCAGATTTTTACCCGGCTTTTTTCGCACTGCTCATTGCCTGCGTGGAGATTATACACCATAACCTTAAAAATGAAAAGCATTTTTTGAGGGGGAGTTGGCGGGGGATGGAGGATTGACTGTTGGGATGGGGATCATTTGCCGGTTGAGGGGACTTCTCTGGATGGAAAGGGGTGTTTGGATGGGAGACGGGCGGTGTGTTGGCGGAATTGCCATTTTGGGGGAAATATGTTATGATAGACGGATAGAGAGAAAATGATCCCCAATGGGGATTTTAGCAGAGGAAAGAAGGAACTGAGGCATGTCCATGGAACAGATGTCGCTTTTTGACGTGCAGGAGACCTATCATCCGCTGGCCAGCAGGATGCGGCCGGAGGATCTGGACGGATTCGTGGGACAGGAGCATCTTCTGGGAGAGGGGAAGCTGCTGCGGCAGCTGATCGAGCAGGACCGGATCCCGTCCATGATTTTCTGGGGACCGCCTGGCGTGGGGAAGACCACGCTGGCGGGGATCATTGCCCACAGGACCAATGCGCGCTTCATTAATTTCAGCGCGGTCACCAGCGGGATCAAGGAGATCAAGGAGGTCATGGCCCAGGCGGAGCAGAGCCGCCGGGTGGGAGCGAAGACCGTCGTGTTCGTGGACGAGATCCACCGCTTCAATAAGGCACAGCAGGACGCGTTTCTGCCCTATGTGGAGAAGGGCAGCATTATCCTGATCGGGGCGACGACGGAGAATCCGTCCTTTGAGATCAACAGCGCTCTTCTGTCGCGGTGCCGCGTGTTCGTGCTGCAGGCTCTGACGACGGAGGATCTGGTGAAGCTTCTGGAACGGACGATCCACAGCGACAACGGATTCGGATATCTGAATCTTCATATCACCGGCGATATGCTGCATATGATCGCGGAGTTCGCCAACGGCGACGCCCGCACGGCGCTGAATGTGCTGGAGATGGCTGTGACCAATGGGGAGATCGGGCCCGACGGCACCACGGTCAGTATGGAGACATTAAAGCAGTGCATCGGGAAGAAGAGCCTGCTCTACGACAAGAAGGGCGAGGAGCATTACAATCTGATCTCGGCCCTTCATAAATCCATGCGCAATTCCGATCCGGACGCGGCGGTCTACTGGCTGGCCCGGATGCTGGAGGCCGGAGAGGATCCCCTTTACGTGGCCCGGCGCGTGGTGCGGTTTGCCAGCGAGGACGTGGGACTGGCCGACAGTCAGGCGATGCCGCTGGCGGTAGCGGCCTATCAGGCGTGTCATTTCATCGGGATGCCGGAGTGCAACGTGATCCTGAGCCACGCGGTGATCTATATGGCCATGGCACCCAAATCCAACGCCGCGGACGTGGCCTATATCCGTGCCAAAGCGGACGCCGAGGGAATGCTCGCGGAGCCGGTGCCCCTGAATATCCGCAACGCCCCGACGAAGCTGATGAAGGAGCTGGACTACGGAAAGGGCTACATCTACGCCCACGACACCGAGGAGAAGATGGCCCGCATGCAGTGCCTGCCGGATTCCCTCGTCGGCCGCGAATACTACACCCCCGACGGCCAGGGAGCGGAAGCCGCCGTAAAAAAGCGCCTGGAAGAGATCAGGGCCTGGAAACGCGGGGAGTGAGACTCCTTAAAGAAAGCGGTGCGGCGCTTTTGAGGAGGCAGAGTCAGTGTTTTAAGAAAGTTGTCTCTTTTCAGAAGAGGAAATATGTGGTAAGATGTTCACGTAGGCAATGAGCCTATACACATCTCCCGGAGGCATGAATCAATGAGCAAATGGAATCGCGTATTACTGAAATTAAGCGGCGAGGCCCTGGCCGGCTCCCATAAGACCGGCTTCGACGAAGCCACGGTGAAGGAAGTCGCCCGCCAGGTCAGGGTCCCGGTGGAGGCCGGCGTCCAGGTCGGCATCGTCATCGGCGGCGGCAACTTCTGGCGCGGCCGCACCTCGAACGCCATCGACCGCACGAAGGCAGACCAGATCGGCATGCTGGCGACGGTCATGAACTGTATCTATGTCTCCGAGATCTTCCGGAGCGAGGGAATGCGGACGAAGATCTTCACTCCATTCGCCTGCGGCTCCATGACGGAGCTGTTCTCCAAGGATGAGGCGCTGGCGGTCATGCAAAGCGGCGGCGTCGCGTTCTTCGCCGGGGGCACGGGCCATCCGTATTTTTCAACCGATACGGGAATAACGCTGCGGGCGGTGGAACTGGAAGCGGACTGCATTCTTCTTGCCAAGTCCATTGACGGCGTCTATGACAGCGATCCGGCGGTGAATCCGGACGCGAAGCGGTTTGACACGATCGGCATCCAGGAGGTCATCGACAGGAAGCTGGCGGTGGTGGATCTGACCGCGTCGATCATGTGTATGGAGCATAAGATTCCGATGGCGGTCTTCGACCTGAATGAGAAGGACAGCATCGCCAATGCAATGCAGGGCAGGATCAACGGTACGATCGTGACCGTATAAATAAACACACAGGAGGGGTATGTTATGTTGGAAGACGAACTGAAACAGTATGAGGACAAGATGGAAAAGACTCTGAGCGTTCTGGAGGAGGACTACGCGACGATCCGCGCAGGACGCGCCAATCCGCACGTGCTTGACAAGATCAAGGTGGATTACTACGGGACGCCGACGCCGATCCAGCAGGTGGGCAATATTTCCGTGCCGGAAGCACGCATGATCGTGATCTCGCCCTGGGAGAAGAGTCTGATCAAGAATATCTGCAAGGCGATCCAGACCTCAGATCTCGGGATTAACCCGAATAACGACGGTTCCGTGATCCGCCTGGTATTCCCGGAGCTGACCGAGGAACGCAGAAAGGATCTGTCCAAGGACGTGAAGAAGAAGGGCGAAGCCGCCAAGGTGGCCATCCGCAACATCCGCCGCGATGCCAACGAGAGCTTTAAGAAGTTGGAGAAGGCCGGCGAATTCTCGGAAGACGACCAGAAGCTGGCGGAGACGAAGATGCAGAAGCTGACCGACAAGATGATCGAGAAGGTGGACAAGGCCGTGGAGGCCAAAACCAAGGAGATCATGACGGTCTGACGGAAAGAGAGAATCGGGGGGCGGGATTTCCTGCCCCTTTTGACCGAGTGGGAGGATTTATGGATCTGGAGAATATGACGCTGCCGCGGCATGTGGCGGTGATCCTGGACGGCAACGGACGATGGGCCGCGCGGCACGGCGTGCCCCGGGCCATGGGACACAAGGCCGGCTGCGAGACCCTGGAGAAGATGGTGGAAGTAGCGGCGCGCATGGGACTTGAATATTTCACCGTGTATGGCTTCTCCACAGAGAACTGGAAGCGCTCCGAGGAAGAGGTCGGCGCCCTTATGAATCTGTTCCGCTACTATATGGTGCGCATCATCCGGATCGCCAACGACAATAATGTCCGTGTGCGGATGATCGGCGAGAAGAGCCGGTTCGCGCCGGATATCATCGCCGGAATCGACCGTATGGTAGAGAGCACGAAGGACAACACCGGTCTGAACTTCGTGGTGGCCATCAACTACGGCGGCAGGGACGAGATCGTCCGGGCCGCACGCAGGCTTGTGCAGGACTACAGGGCGAACGGTCTGGACGTGTCGAATATCACCGAGGCGTCGTTCGCCGGTTATCTGGACACGGCTCAGATCCCGGATCCGGATCTGATGATCCGGACGAGCGGGGAGCTGAGGCTGTCCAATTACCTGCTGTGGCAGCTGGCCTACGCGGAGCTGTATGTGACCGACTGCCTGTGGCCGGATTTCAATCAGGAAGAATTGGAAAAGGCTATCGCAGCGTATAATCAAAGGGAGCGGCGCTTCGGCGGCCGGGTGTAGGAGGAGAGACATGTTTACGACACGTCTGATCAGCGGGATCGTCCTGGTGCTTCTGGCGGTTTGCGTGGTGGGGGCAGGCGGAAGTATCCTGTTTGCGGTGACGGCGCTCATCTCCCTGGCGGGGCTGTTCGAGCTGTACCGGGTACTGAAGATCGAGAAGACGTCCCTGGCGGTGATCGGTTACGGCGCCGCGGTCTATTACTATGTCCTTCTGTGGATGGGTTGGGAGAAATATGTGACGCTGATGGCGATCGGGGCGCTGATGCTTCTGATGGCCGTCTATGTGTTCACCTTCCCCAAATACAAGACGGAGCAGATCACGGCGGCGTTCTTCGGCGTCTTCTATGTGGCGATGATGCTGTCGTATCTGTACCAGGTCCGCAGGATGCCGGACGGCAAATATCTGGTCTGGCTGATTTTTATCAGCTCCTGGGGCTGCGACACCTGCGCCTACTGTGTCGGAATGCTGTGCGGAAAGCACCGGCTTGCGCCTGTGGTAAGTCCGAAGAAATCGGTGGAGGGCGCCGTTGGGGGCGTAGCCGGCTCGGCGGTCCTGGGTCTGATTTACGCGGCGGCCCTGGGGAAGCATATGGCCGAGGTGGGCAATCCCCTGCTGGCCTGCGCGCTGGCCTGCGCTATCGCGGCGGTCATTTCCCAAGTGGGGGACCTGGCGGCCTCGGCGATCAAGAGGAACCACGACGTGAAGGACTACGGACACCTGATCCCCGGCCACGGCGGCGTGCTGGACCGGTTCGACAGCATGATCTTCACGGCGCCGGCGATCTATTTCGCGATCACATTCCTCCGGTAACGGGTTTTGGCCGGTTCCGGGAATTAGAAAGAACGCCGCAGAGAGACAAGGAAGAGAGTGGCTTTCATGAGAAGAATATCGATCCTGGGTTCCACCGGCTCCATCGGAACCCAGACGCTTGAGATTGTAAGGAATAACGGAGACATTGAGGTGACGGCCCTGGCCGCCGGACATAATACCGTCGCGCTGGAGCGGCAGATCCGCGAGTTTCGTCCGCGGATCGCCTGCGTGTGGGACGAACAGAAGGCTATGGAGCTTAAGACGGCGGTAGCGGACATGCCGGTGAAGGTGGTGTCCGGCATGGACGGCCTGATCGAGGCGGCCACGGAGGAAACGGCGCAGACCGTCGTTACCGCCGTGGTGGGGATGATCGGCATCCGGCCGACGATCGCTGCGATCGAAGCCGGCAAGGACATTGCCCTGGCTAATAAGGAGACGCTGGTGACGGCCGGCCATCTGATCATGCCTCTGGCCCGCGAGAGGGGAGTCCGGATCCTGCCTGTGGACAGCGAGCACAGCGCCATTTTCCAGTGTCTTACGACGCTGGGGGCCGGTGCGCTGCCGATGGACTGGGATGCGAACGACCGAAAGCAGCTGACGAAGATCCTTCTGACCGCATCCGGCGGACCGTTCCGCGGCTATACGAGGCAGCAGCTTCAGGATGTGACGCTGGAGGACGCGCTGAAGCATCCGAACTGGTCCATGGGACACAAGGTCACCATTGATTCCTCCACCATGGTCAATAAGGGGCTGGAGGTCATGGAGGCTCACTGGCTGTTCGACGTTCCGGTTTCCCAGATCCAGGTGGTGATCCAGCCGAAGAGCATCATCCATTCCATGGTGGAATTCGCCGACGGCGCGGTTCTTGCCCAGCTGGGCACGCCGGATATGCGGCTGCCGATCCAGTATGCGCTGTATTATCCCGAGCGGCGTCCGCTTCCGGGAGACAGACTGGACTTCTGGTCCCTGACCGGGATCGCTTTCGAAAAGCCGGATACGGAGACGTTTCGGGCGCTTAAGCTGGCGTATCAGGCGGCGGAGACCGGCGGCACCATGCCTACGGTGTTCAACGCGGCCAACGAGCATGCCGTGGCGCGGTTCGTTAATCACTGGATCCCATATCTGACGATCACCGAGATGATCGAGACTGCCATGAGCGCCCACCGGCCGGTCCCGGATCCGACGCTTGAGCAGATCCTTGATACGGAGCAGGAGACCTACGAGCTTCTGCGCTCCCGGTACTAGCCGGCGCAGGCGGACGGGAGGAAGAACCGCTCTCGCCTTCCGCCTCTGCCATCGCCAGCTTACTAGCCGGCGCAGGAGGACGGGAAGAAGAACCGCTCTCGCCTTCCGCCTCTGCCATCGCCAGCTACTAGCCAGCGCAGGAGGACGGGAAGAAGAACTGCCGGGAAACCGGCGGGAATATGGAAATCACTGACACAGAAGGAAGGATACAGATTCTATGAGTATGATCATTGCGATCCTTGTATTTGGCCTGATCATCCTGATCCATGAATTCGGCCATTTCATCGTCGCCAAGAAAAACGGCATCGCCGTCCTGGAATTTTCCATCGGCATGGGCCCCAGGCTTCTGTCGACCGTCCGGGGCGGGACGCGGTATTCCGTCAAGTTACTGCCGTTCGGCGGTTCCTGCATGATGCTGGGAGAGGACGAGAACGACCCGGATCCCAGAGCCTTTAACAATAAGCCCGTGTGGGCCCGGATCGCCGTGGTCTTCGCGGGGCCGCTGTTTAATTTCCTTCTGGCATTTGTGCTGGCCGTCGTGATCGTTCATTTCGGCGGCTATGACCCGGCGGAGCTGACCGGCGTTCAGGACGGGTTTTCCGCGCAGGAGCAGGGAATGCAGGAAGGCGACGTGATCACGAGACTGGATCATACGCCGGTGGTCATCTACCGGGATCTGACCATGTTCATGCTGAACCATGGGAACGAGCCGATCGAGGTGGAGTACCGCCGCACGCTTCCGGACGGGACTATACAGAAGCGCACGGCGGTCCTGACGCCGAAGCTCAGCGAGGAGACGGGAACCTATATGCTGGGCATCATCGTCAGAGGCTACCGGGTCCCGACGGGCAGCTTCATCAGGACGCTGAAATACGGCGCTTACGAGGTCATATACTGGATCAAGGCGGTGTTTAAGAGCATCGGCATGATGCTGGGCGGCCAGGTGCATTCGGAGGACCTGGCGGGGCCGATCCGCATGGTCGTTATGGTGGACGAAACGGTGGAGGAGAGCATTTCCTACGGCGTCATGACCATGCTTCTGAACGTGGCGAACCTGTGCGTCCTGTTCAGCGCCAACTTAGGCGTCATGAATCTGCTGCCGGTTCCGGCTCTGGACGGCGGGAGGCTGGTATTTCTTCTGATCGAGGCCGTGCGAGGCAGGCCGGTCAACCGGGAGAAGGAAGGGCTGGTCCATCTGGTGGGAATGGCGCTTCTGATGTGCCTGATGATCTTTGTGCTGTTTAACGATATTTCCAATGTATTCTTCCATTAAGGAGAGTGTTGACGATGAGCAGAAACAATACGAGACAGATCCGCATCGGAGACCGCGTCATCGGGGGAGGAAACCCGATCCTGATCCAGTCCATGTGCAATACGAAGACGGAGGACGCGGAGGCGACGATAGCGCAGATCCTGCGCCTTGAGGCGGCCGGCTGCGACATTATCCGCGTGGCGGTGCCCACGATGGAGGCGGCCGCGGCGATTCAGGAGATCAAGAGACGGATCCACATCCCTCTGGTGGCGGACATTCATTTCGATTATAAGCTGGCGATCGCGGCCATGGAATGCGGCGCGGACAAGATCCGGATCAATCCCGGCAATATCGGCTCCCGCGAGCGGGTGGAGGCCGTGGTGGATAAGGCAAAGGAGATGGACATTCCGATCCGCGTCGGGGTCAACAGCGGTTCGCTGGAGAAGCCCCTGATCGAGAAATACGGCGGCGTTACCGCGGAAGGACTGGTGGAAAGCGCCCTCGATAAGGTTCGGATGATCGAAGAGATGGGCTACGGCAATCTCGTCATCAGCATCAAGTCCTCCGACGTCATGATGTGCGTGAAGGCCCATGAGCTGATCGCGAAGAGGACCGATTATCCGCTTCATGTGGGCATTACGGAGGCGGGAACCGTATCCTCCGGCAATATCAAGTCTGCCGTCGGTCTGGGGATCATGCTTTACGAGGGTATCGGCGATACGATCCGGGTTTCGCTGACCGGCGATCCGCTGGAGGAAGTGAAATCGGCGAAGCTGATCCTTAAGACGCTGGGACTTAGGCAGGGCGGCATCGAGGTCGTGTCCTGTCCGACCTGCGGACGCACCCGGATCGACCTGATCGGTCTGGCGAACCGGGTGGAGAACATGGTGACGGAGTTCGACTGCCTGAATATCAAGGTGGCGGTCATGGGCTGCGCAGTCAACGGCCCCGGCGAGGCCAGGGAAGCGGATCTGGGCGTGGCCGGCGGCAACGGCGAGGGGCTTCTGTTTAAGAAGGGTCAGATCATCCGCAAGATGCCGGAGGAGGAGCTTCTGGGCGCGCTGCGGGAGGAGCTTGAGAAGATGAAAGCCGCTGTGGGGCAGTGAAGCGGCTGTACCGCAGAGACGGCTCCTGCCGGTGAGAATGCCTGCGGACGCAGGATGAGCCGGCGTATGTGAAGCAGACGATTGGGAAAGATAGGCGGGTAGTACATATGGGTAAGGGATTCCTGGAGGTATTTCCGGAGCTTAAGACCGCGGAGGAGTTAAAGGAGCTGCTGAAGCTGGTAGAGGTGGAGCGCGTGTCCACCACCAGGGACCGCAGCCTTCTTCGCGTTTATATCGTGAGCCCCAGGCTGATCGCCAAGAAGAGCATCCTGGCGCTGGAGGAGAGCATCACGGACCAGCTGTTTGCGGGAAAGCGCCTTACCGTGAAGATCATGGAGAAATACCGCCTTTCCGGCCAGTATACGCCGGAGAAGCTTCTGAAGGTCTACCGGGAGAGCCTGCTTCTGGAGCTGAAGCGTTACAGCATCGTGGAATACAATATGTTCCGCCGCGCGAACCTGGAATTCGTGAGCGAGAACCAGCTGCGGCTGACCGTGGAGGACAACGCGGTCTTTCGGGAGAAGTCCGACGACCTGAAGCGGGTGCTGGAGAAGGTGTTCTACGAGCGCTGCGGGTTCCCGGTGACGGTGGAATGTGAATTTGCCCAGCCGGCTGAAAAGCCCGCGAGAACGGATGAGACGGAGACTGCGGAGGCGTACGCGCGGATGTTCGTATCCGGCGGTACTGCAGCCGGTACATCCGAAGAACCGGACGCGGTAGGGAATGGCGGGATGCAGGAGAAGGAAGGCTCCGACCCTGCGTCAAAACCACAGCAGCGTACCTTCGGCGAGGCGGTGCGAAGCCGGAACGCGGCTGCGGAGACCGGGGGCACAGGCGCGGGTACAGGCAGTGCCGTCCGAAGAGCCGGAGGGGCCGCAGGGGCGGGAACCGGCGGCTTCGGAAGCGGAAGCGGCTTCGGCGGCGGGTTCCGGAAGAAGGCCGGGACAAAGGACGGCAGGCGCATGGGTACCTACCAGAAAAAGAGTGATAACCCGGACGTTCTCTACGGCCGGGATTTTGACGACGGATTTATCGATATCAGGGACATCGACGGCGTGCAGGGCGAGGTGACTGTCCGGGGCCGCATCATTTCCACAGACAAGAGGCTCTTAAAGAGCGGCAAGACCCTGGTGATCTTCGATCTCACCGATTTTACCGATACGATCTCCGTGAAGCTGTTCGCGTCGGAAGAGGCCATGGAGGATATCGACAGGGCTGTGGTCAAGGGCAGCTTCATAAAGCTGAAGGGCATGACTACCATCGACCGCTTCGACGGGGAGCTGACGGTGGGTTCCGTCGTCGGCATTAAGAAGTGCGAGGATTTTACGGGCAAGCGTATGGACAACAGTCCTGTCAAGCGGGTGGAGCTGCACTGCCATACGAAGATGAGCGATATGGACGGCGTCTCCGACGTGGGAGACATTATTAAGCGCGCGAAGAAATGGGGCATGCCCGCCATCGCCATTACCGATCACGGCGTGGTGCAGGCGTTCCCGGACGCCAGCCATGCGCTGGACAAAGGCGATTCGTTTAAGATCATCTACGGCGTGGAGGGCTACCTGGTGGACGATCTGAAGCAGCTGGCCGACAATCCCAGAGGTCAGAGCTTCGACGATCCGTTCGTGGTCTTCGATATCGAGACGACCGGCTTCAGTCCCTTAAACGACCATATCATCGAGATCGGTGCGGTGAAGGTGACGGGCGGCGTTATTTCGGAGAAATTCAGTACCTTTGTGAATCCGGACATACCGATCCCGTTTCGGATCGAACAGCTGACGGGCATCAGCGATTCCATGGTGCTTCCCGCGCCGAAGATCGATCAGGTGCTGCCGGAGTTTCTGCGCTTCTGCGAGGGAGCGGCGCTGGTGGCGCATAACGCGTCCTTCGACGTCAGCTTTATCGCCCATAACGCGCAGCTTCTGGGTCTGCCCTTCGATCCCACGGTGCTGGACACGGTGTCGCTGGCCAGGCTTCTTTTGCCGCAGCTGAGCCGTTTTAAGCTGGATACGGTGGCGAAGGCGCTGAATATCTCGCTGGAGAACCATCACCGGGCCGTGGACGACGCGGGATGCACGGCGGAGATCTTCGAGGCGTTTCTGAAGATGCTTAAGAACCGGGGCGTGGACAATGTGGACGCCCTTAACGAACTGAGCCGGATGGACGACGACCGGGTGAAGAAGCTTCCGGCCCATCATATCATTATTCTGGCGAAGAACGACATGGGGCGGACCAACCTGTACCGCCTGGTTTCCCGCGCCCATATCGATTATTTCTACCGGAATCCCAGGATTCCCAAAAGCCTGTTGGCGAAGTACCGGGAGGGACTGATCATCGGCTCCGCCTGCGAGGCGGGAGAGCTGTATCAGGCGCTTCTCAGGGGCGTGCCGGATACCCAGATCGGCGAGATCGTGAATTTCTACGATTATCTGGAGATCCAGCCGCTGGGCAACAACGGCTTCATGCTGGAGGACGAGGACAGCGTGATTAAGAGCGAGGAGGATCTGAAGGAGATGAACCGGAAGATCATCCGGCTGGGGGAGCAGTTCGGCAAGCCGGTCTGCGCCACCTGCGACGTTCATTTCCTGGATCCGGAGGACGAGATCTACCGGAAGATCATCATGGCGGCCCGCACCTATGAAAACAGCGACAACCAGGCGCCGCTGTATCTGCGCACCACCGAGGAGATGCTTGACGAATTCGCATATCTGGGACCGGACAAGGCTTATGAGGTGGTGGTGACCAACACGAGAAGGATCGCGGATATGTGCGAGCGTATCGCCCCTGTCCGCCCGGACAAATGTCCTCCGGTCATCGAGGATTCAGACGAGACGCTTCGGAAGATCTGCTATGACCGGGCCCATGAGATCTACGGGGAGAATCTGCCGGAGATCGTCACGGAGCGGCTGGAGAGGGAGCTGCATTCCATCATCTCCAACGGCTTCGCCGTCATGTACATCATTGCCCAGAAGCTGGTATGGAAGTCCAATGAGGACGGCTACCTGGTGGGCTCCCGGGGTTCGGTCGGTTCGTCCCTGGTGGCGACTATGGCCGGTATTACGGAGGTGAATCCCTTAAGTCCTCATTATTACTGCCCGAACTGTCATTATTCCGATTTCGATTCGCCGGAGGTGAAGGCGTTCTCCGGCATGTCCGGCTGCGATATGCCGGATAAGGAGTGCCCGGTCTGCGGCACGAAGCTTAAGAAGGAGGGGCACGACATCCCCTTTGAGACGTTTTTGGGGTTCAAGGGCGACAAGGAGCCGGATATCGACCTGAATTTCTCCGGCGAGTACCAGAGCCACGCCCATGACTATACGGAGGTCATCTTCGGCAAGGGGCAGACCTACCGGGCCGGAACCGTGGGCACGCTGGCGGATAAGACGGCTTACGGCTATGTGAAGCGTTACTATGACGAGCGGGGAGACCGGAAGCGCAACTGCGAGATCAACCGTATCGTCCAGGGCTGCGTGGGTATCCGAAGGACGACGGGACAGCATCCGGGCGGCATCATCGTTCTGCCGATCGGCGAGGAGATCGATTCCTTTACGCCGGTGCAGCGGCCCGCCAACGATATGACCACCACCACGGTGACGACTCATTTTGATTATCATTCCATCGACCACAACCTGCTGAAGCTGGATATTCTGGGACACGATGATCCCACGATGATCCGGATGCTGCAGGA
>CANQME010000069.1 GCA_947624815.1 uncultured Lachnospiraceae bacterium
CGTCTTGTGTTTTACAGTAATATATTCAGTTTTCAAGGAACTCGAAAGGGGCAATACCTTTTGACGCCCTAATCATATCATCATTTTGAGTGAAAGCTCAGCTCCTCATTTTCTATCGTAACAAATAATTCCGTCAAATCCTCTTCTGCGCTGCTGTTGCCGATATACACTGTATATCGGCCGCTCTCGCAGACGGTTCGCCCTGTCATTTCATCGTAATACGCCATATCCTTTACAGCGCAGCAGAGAATAACCTGCTTTTTCTCTCCCGCCTTAAGAAAAAGCTTTTTGAAATCCTTTAATACTTTGTGCGGCCGTTCCACGGCGGAGTTCAGCAGGCCAACATACATCTGCACAACTTCGGCTCCGGCCACCCTCCCTTGATTCTCCACCGTAACAGAAGCGTAGATTCTGCCATCCATATACCAGGATGCAGGTTCCGTAAACCGGAAATGGGTATAGGATAAACCATATCCAAACGAATACCTGGGCTTATGTCCCGTTCTGTCCAGTAATGTATACCCATGATAATAACCATACCTCTGTTCCCTTGCCTCCCAGTCGATCTCCGGCAGATCCGCCTCGCTACGCACGATACTGAACGGAAGCTTTCCGCAGGGATTGACTTTACCGAACAGGATTCGTCCCAGGGCCGTCCCGCCCTCCATCCCTGCATAATAGAGAAGCAGAATCGCGCCCACACGGTCGCACCAGTCCTCCATCAGGATCATACCGCCTCCTGTCAGGACCACGACCGCATCGCTCCGAACCGCTGCCACGGTCTCGATCAGTCTGCGCTCGCATTCCCGCAGAGCGAGGCCGTCCGTCCGGTCTCCGCCCTGACGCCGGTTTCCCTGGCGGTCAATCTCGATCGCCTCGCCTTCCGTGATATAACTGTTGCCGGCCACTACGATCACATAATCCGCCTGTTCTGCCAGACTTCTGATATGCTCCAAAGACTTTCCATTAAAATAGACTACTTCCGCGCCCCCGGCATTTTGTACGATTCCCTTCAAAGGCGTCACCACATACGGCGGATATACCTGACTGGAGCCCTGATCTCCCGTCAGCTCCAGATCCGCCAGTTCTCCCAACACAACGATCCGCTTTTTTCTCGGTTTCAAAGGGAGTATATTCCCTTCATTCTTCAGCAGCGTAATGCCTTCCTCCGCGCACTTTTGCGCCAGCCGTCTGTGCCGCCGAAAGTCCGCCTCCCCCATCGGCTTTTTCCGAAGCTTCGCCTGATGAGCCAGCTCTGTGCGCAGTATCCGAAGGCCGGCCTCATCGATCTGTTCTTCACAGATCGCGCCGTTTCGCAGCAGCTCAAGCAAACGCTCCCCATAATAATAGGTATTCGGCATCTCCACATCCATACCGGCGACCACCGCTTTGCAGGTATCCGTGATCCCCCAGGTAAAATCACTGATTACAAATCCGTCAAATCCCCATTCACCCTTCAGAACATCCCGAATCAAATACGCATTCTGCCCGCATTTTTCACCCTGATAGGAATTGTATGAACACATCACCGCTCCGGCTCCCGCCTCGATACACATGCGAAAATGCGGAAGCATGACTTCCCGCTCCGTCCGCCTGTCACAAAGGATATTTACCTGGTGCCTCACATTCTCCATCGAATTACAGGCAAAGTGTTTCACGCAGGCGATCACACCCCGGCTCTGCACCCCTTCCGTCAGCGCAGCTCCCATCCTGCCCAGCAAAAGGCTGTCCTCGCCGTAGGACTCCTGCGCGCGCCCCCACCCGGGATGGTAAGGAAGATTGACACAGATCCCTCCAAAGAAATTGCCTCCGGCCTCCAGAACCTCCTCCGCCATAGCCGCTCCGACTTTTCGCTCCAGATCCGGATCGAAGGTCGCTCCCCGCAAAACCACCACCGGAAAGCAGGTGTAGACGCCGTGTCCGCAGACCACGCCCCGCGTCCCGTCCACAAAAAAGACAGGCGGAACCTGCCGGCGCGCAATTCCCCCTGCCTTATAAGGACTTTCATTATAATGTGTCCGAAGCTGCCCGCGAATCGCTCCCTGCGCTTCCTTCCATGTGGCGCTCCCACTCATAAGCCCGATCTTCTCCTCAGGCGTAAGCGTCTTCAGAATCTGCTCAGCCCGCTTCTGGAACCTTTTTCTGTATTCCTTCCATTCGTTCATTATTTCTCCTCAATAATCGCTTCCAACAGTTCCTTCACAAAAGGAACCTCAAAATCCAGATACCCCTTCAGTTCACTGTCATAGCGCTCCATGCTTCCCATTTCCCTGAACGCCTTTGGTGTCAAACCTGTCCTCTCCCGGAAAATACGGTAGAAGCTGGCCTCTGACCCGAAGCCGCACACATCGATGATATATCCCATGGTTTTTCCCGTATTTTTCAACAGATTTTTGGCTTTCTCCAGACGAAGCGTATTGATCAGTTCCTTGGCGGACATCCCCAGAAATGTCTTTATATTCCGGTCCAGGGTCTTTCTGCTCACTCCGAACTCATGGCAGCTGGCATCCAGGATGCGTTCATCCTCCAGGTGATCTTCCACATAACTGATGAAGGAGATCACCATCTCCCTTTCATCCGTGGAAACTCCATTGCGATAGCAACTGTCGTATGCCGTATACTCGAACAGATCCGCGATCAGCGCGCATGCTTCGGCCCTCAGCCGGTAACGCGCATGCTTCTCTTCCTTCATCGCCTCATACACGATTCTGGCCATTCGTCTGAAAAACAGCGCATATTCACATTCCGCAGCAGTCTTCTTCGTGCTGTCAAGATGAAAGATCAGTTCCTCATCTTCCGCTCCGAACAAGCTGGTATCCATCTGCACGATCATACATATACACGGCTGCTCGCTCTTTACCTTCAGCGAGTGGATCCTGTTGGAATTAATCAGCAGAAGATCCCGTTCCTGCAGGGTGATCAGTTCCGACTGCACTCTCACCTCAATGCAGCCCTTAAGCACGCCGATCATCTCATACTCATTGTGCCAGTGAAGCGTACTGCTCTCAATCGACGCCACAAACGCATTTACCGGGAAATTTGACGGTTTGTTGATGGACTCATAAATTGAATATGACATACGATTTCTCCATTTCTGAGACCGCTCATCTATCATTATACCAAACAGATAATATTTTCGCAATTCGGAAAACTCCCACCATCTCTGCCTGACAGTGGGAGTTCCGAACAATGATATCCGGCGATGCAGATACTAGTTTGCTTTCGCCTTTCTCTCTTCCAGACCAGCCGCAATCTGCGGATAAATCTTATCCAGATTGCAGAACGCAAGCGTGACAAGTCCGATCACGATCAGCACAGCAGGAACCATAGTGAACACCGTCTTGATACCGGATATCGTTGCGGCCGTCTGTGCGGAAAGCGTGCCGTCATAAGCAGCCCAGGCAAGGCCCCAGCCCACCAGAGCCGAACCGAGACCCGCGCCTACCTTCATGCCGAAGGATGTCGCGGAATTGGTCAATCCGTCCAGACGGACGCCGGTCTTCCACTCACCGTAATCGATCACGTCCGCAACCATGGCGAACAGACCTGCATTGTGCGGGATACCGCCGATACCAAGACAGATCAGACCGATCACCGCGTTGGTGAACGTAGCGGGAAGAAATGCCATGATCAGCACACCGGCCAGCTCGATCACATAGCCAAGCATCATGCTCTTCCATTTGCCAAGCAGTTTATTGATGTACGGATACACCAGATTCCCGATCATCTTGGGGAGGATAAAGCAAAGCGTCAGGGTGCCCATCAGGCCCGCGCTGCCCAGCACGTCGCGGGCATAATAAATACGGAGGCCGTTATTTACGCCGAGAATCGTATAGTTCAGTACAAATACGACAGTCAGCAAGAAGAAATATTTATTCTTAAACAGATACTTGAAGGACTCGCCCACGCCCATCTTGTTGTCCGCAGTCTGCTTTTTCCCGGTATTCTGCTCAACATTGGTACGCTCCTTGGTTCCGAAGAAGGTGATGAGCAGCAATACGATCGCGATTCCGCCGAAGATCAGGGACATTCCTGTCCATCCGAATGCATCCACGAACTTGCTGCAGTTGTAGTTAATAAACAGCACTGTTGCCATAGTCAGGAAGAAACGGATCGAACTCATGGTAACGCGGTCCTTAGGATCCGGAGCCTCCAGGGCGAGCAGCGTGTTATAGGCCAGATTGCAGGCCGTATAGATGACCGCAGCCATAAGAATATATGTAACCGACGCATAAGCCAGCTTCGCGCCGTCGCCCAGCGAGGATGGAATACTGAACATCAGCACCAGGCCCAGGCCCATCGGGATGGCCGACCAGAGGATCCACGGTCTTGCTTTTCCCCATTTCGTATGGGTGCGGTCAATGATGCTTCCCATCACAAGATCGGATACGCCATCCAGCAGACGGCTCAAAAGCATCAGCGTACCGATAGTCGCAGCTGCAATTCCTACACTGTCGGTATAATACAGAGTCAGATAAGAACCGATCGTGGTCCACACCAGATTACATCCGCCGTCTCCTACTGCGAACGCGAGAATTTCACGCCAGGATGGCTTATTGTTTTGCTTCATTTCTGTTTCCTCCTTGTACATATTATGAAAATTCATCTTTCAGATTCACGGTCAGGAGGGAAATACTCCCTTTCCCCTTGTAAATGAAATACAGTTCCTGTTCCTCTTCGGCAAACACGGTTTCTGCCTCCGCCGGCTTCCAGTAAGACGTCTGCCGCAGAGCGATCTCTGCTTTTGGTTCTGCGTTCGGAGCCGCGCAGATCAGCAGGCTTCCGTCCGACTCCGCCCGGTAGATCACCTCGACCCGCTTTGTCTCAGCCAGGTGAATATACTTGTAACCAATCAGCGTTCCGTCCTTGACATTGGTAATATACCGTTCGCCGTCCATACAGGTCATATAGGGAAAATCCACCTCCGCATTGGTACGTCCCAGAGAGGACAGCGCGCCCATATGCCCATTGGTCAAATTACAGCAGTATACTGCCGGATAAGAAGCACAGCCCGCAAGCGGTCCGGGATTCATTCCGCTGGTGGTGATCGTCACCTGAGGAATCCTGCCTTCCTCATCAAAATACACCTTTTCCGCACATCCCTGCCGGTTATACTGGTTCACATAGGTATGGCGGTGATAGAACATATACCATTGTCCTTTGATCTCCACCAAACCTCCATGATTATTTCCGACGGACATCAGCTTGTCCTCTTCCTTACGTCCCTGGTATCCCACATCGCCGTTGCTGACGATCACACCGCCGAAGGTAAATCCTTCCATTGGCTTATCGCTGACGGCATAACAAAGCTGGTGCGTGTTGACAGAGGAATAGACCAGATAGTACTTTCCACGGATCTTTCGGATCGAGGGCCCTTCAAAATACTCATTTCCTTCGAAGGAAGTCCCCTTCCCGTATTTTAAACTTGGAATGACAACTTCAGGGCCTTCCTCCACCGTGAGCATATCGTCCCGCAGTCTCACTACGCTTCCGCCGCACAGATCCTGTCCCTTGTATCGGGGAATGTTGATCATGCAGGGGGCAAATCCAAAATACAGATAATTGCCCTCCTCTGAACAGATCACCGACGGATCGTAGGTCTGATTCTCTGCCATGACGGTGCCGTCCGCATACTGTACCCGTCCGTAGAACTCATACTTTCCCGCCGGCGTATCACAGACAGCCACATTAATGGAATCCTGAAACTTGATACAGTAGTAAAGATAGTATCTTCCATCCCTTCCCTGCACCACATCCGGTGCATAAAGCGGGAGACCGTCGGTATTATAGGGATCCTGATCCTTCCGGTAAATGACTCCCTCATATCTCCAATCCGACAGATCGTCTATGCCGGCGGACCAGGCCACATAATCCAGTTCGCAGAACTCATTTCCATTTTCCATATCGTGACTGCCGAATACATACAGGCGGTCACCAAACACATGTGGTTCTCCGTCTGGGATATGCTCATACAGCGGCAGATATGGGTTGTGACATTGCGTCTTCATTCCCTTCCTGTTTCCTCCTTTCTTGTACACCCGTCCTTTTTCGGTATACAAAGTATCTTGCTGTCCTTTCGATCCTTTTGGGAATCTTTCATCATGCTATCGTTATTATACAGAGTTTCCCTTTTTCATCCCTGTCAATTTTTCCTTTTTTATCTGTCAAAACAGGACATTTCTGGTAAAAGTGACGGAAAAGGCCCGTCTCCATATTTCTTCCACTCATTATCAATCAGCATCACAATAATATATGTATGTGTCAACGTCAAAACCAACCGCACTGACCGGCGAAAGTATAGCCAAAATGAATCCCACACAGATATAGATCCAGTTATAATCCACGTTAAGAAAGGCAACAGGATCTCTCCTGCTGCCCTCTTTGCATTTCGGACATCTGTATTCCTTTTTCCATAAGAGCCGGTAACCTTCTGTTCCGGCCGGCATTCTGAACCGTCCGCTTACCGGTCGTCAACCCAGTCCGGATCTTCTTCCTTCCTCTGAACACCGGGCTGCTCCCGTTCGTCCGTTCTGGCTGTCTCTTCTACAATTTCCGTCCACCCTTCCGATACAGATGGATACTCATTGGCAAGCTGCTGCGCCAATACTTTCAGTTTCCCATCCGGGATGTCTGAATCTGCGTATTCCGGCCCTGTCCGCATCACGAGAACCTGCCGGTTGGCAACGCCGGCTTCATCCGCGATTCTTAAAAACGCCTCCCGATCCTTTGCGTGCAGATTAGGCGCATCATATATGACTGTCGCTCCGCCCATCAAGGCAATCCTCGTGCGGGTCTCCGCGATATGGAACACCAACGCATCGCGGTAATGCAGGGAAAGGGAATCCAGTTCACCGCGTATCTCATTTACAGAGATCAGCATCACCTTACCCTGATACGGCCTGCCAGGCTCGATGGCGGTGCCTTTCCCGCGCTTGTCGATCAGGAAGTTCGAATCCCTTGCTGCATCGATCGCAGGATATAGGCTTGCCGCGTCTGCCATCTCCATGCCCGCCTTTTGCAGGGAGCGGCATATCTCAGCCGCCTTATCGGACTTCCCCGATCCGGGAATCCCGCAAAGCATGATGAATGATCCCTCCGGCATCTGCTGTCCTTCGCGCCCAGGACTGCTTCGCTGCTCTTCCTTTTCTTTCTGTTTCTCAATATAATATGACAGGGTGGCCCCTCTCTGGAACTCGCTGGCCATACTGACCTTTGTCTCGTAGTTCCTGCTGATGAAATCCGCTTTCTTCTCCGGTATCCCTGCGTTCACGTAGAGATTTTTGATTTCAGAGCCGGACGGAAGAAGATCGAGCCTGACCAGTCCACGGTTCTTAACCTGCTTCATGATCCCTTCTTCCGTTTTATAGAATCCGGTCACCTTCCTTGCGAGCAGGTCCGCGCGACTGTATGGGACGCTTCGCGTATCGTCATAAAACATGCTGTTTCCGGAATCAAAGATCGGGGCCGGGCCAATGAGCCGCATGGTATCCGCATCCCTTAAGACGCCAAAGTTCGCAAGATGCTCATCCGTGTTGCTGATGATGAAGTCCGTCACGGTCTGGTAATCCATGAAATCCTGCATCACGGCTCGATCGATCCCGTTCCGGGAGCAGATATCGATATAATTGTCGTACAAGGACCTGTCATTTGCCGTCTTACGGCTCTCCAACACCTCATATGCGGAGATGAACTCTACCTTATCCGAAGTGAACGCTTCGCATTCGCAAATGACGCCCCTGTCCTCCGTCAAGGTCGCAGAATACCGGGTAAACGGAACATCCGTATCCTGCCGTTCGTGGATACGGGTCGCCAACACCTCATTAATTGCCTGCTGACCGAAATGTTTATAGCTTTCCTTGACTAATGTCGGTACGGCACGGCTCAGATCCCAGTATTTCTCCATCTGGCCGCCCAGCGAGGCGTTCGGGTCATAAGAGGTCGCGTTGTGGTACGGTACTTTCCCATCGTGCCCGACATAAAGATTGGAGAATTTTATATCTTCATATTTCAGATACATTCCTTCCGGCCTGATCCAATATGCATCCGTCATGCTCAATGCAAGGTTTTTGGCAAGAAACAGCCCCGGAGTGTAGCAGCCGGCAGCCTTCAGGAGTTCACTGATTCCTGTGCGGGAAGCAGGGACTGCCCGCATCTCCCACCAACGGACCATCTTTTTCAGGTCAGAATTACCCATATATGGCGACAGGCCGGAGCCATTATCCTTATAATCTGCCAGCCGGCCGGTGACTTCATCAATGACCAGCCATCCGCACACCTGGTCCTTATGCATCAATTCATATTTTGTCATGGCTCTCCCCCCTTCCCTTTTAGACGTTCTGAAGGCTGCAAAAAGACCTTCCCTTTTGTTATTATAAGCCGTACGACTGATGGAAGCAAGTTTTTTTCGCAATCCTAAGTTTGACTGCCTTTTCCTTCTGTTTGTTTTTCAGGGGTTCAGGCATGTCAATCTTGTAAAGATCGATCGGATTCCATACTTCTCCTGCAGTACGGTATTATTCAAGAGGCGGCAACACGAAAAAGATTGCGGAGGCAAAATCATGGCGGTTCCATTTGACCCCCTAAAACTCGAAAACCAAATATGTTTTCCACTCTATGCCTGTGCGAAAGAAAATGTGAAAGCATATAAGCCGTACCTCGACGAACGCGACCTGATCGTTTCCATCACCGATGCGGGAAAAGGCGCTCTCGGTACCGCAGCGTCTCGCCGCCTGTGTGGATCTGGAGCCGGAAAAAGCGCAGATTTTATACGGGATTTTGTATGAGCTGCTCGGAAAGCTGGGCAATAAATGAAGCGGATAAAAGGCATATCTGTCACTCCATGCAATGGTGACGGATATGCCTTTTCTGTCACAGGCTTTAGCTTGTAAAGCGAAATGGAAACCCCAGAAATATCCGGATCTAAAAAACTCCAAAAAGTTCAAACCAGAATACGCAGTTGTTTTTGCTGTCAACACCAAATTTTGCCCTATGTGCTGTTAAAATCTCCTTTGCGATAGACAGGCCCAGCCCTGAGACGACGGCTTTGTTCTTCCTGTTCCGTGCAGTATAGTAGCGATCCCAAATATAGGGGAGGTCCTCATCTGCGATTCCCTTGCCGTAGTCTGTCACCGCGAACCGCGCGGAGCCGTCCCTTGCTGTCAGCGACACTTTGATCTTTTTGCTTTCGTCGGTGTGGTTTACGGCGTTGTCGATAAAATTATAAATGACCCGTTTGATCTGCGCTTCGTCTGCGGATACGGTAATGCCGTCTGTGATTTCGGTTTCGATGACATAGCCGCTCTGCTCACAGAAGGACGTAAACTGCCCGATCACCTCGCAGGCCGCGCGGCTCAGGTCGATAACGCCGTATTCCTGCGGTACATCGTTCGACTGCATAGCGGAAAAGTCCAGGATCTCGTTGACCAGCGCAGTCAGTCTGTCCACCTCACGGGTGATAATGTCCAGATCCTCTCCCCTCTTTTCCGCATCGCTCCACGAAATCTCTTTGACCATCTCTGCATAGCCTTTGATCATGGTGAGGGGCGTGCGCAGGTCGTGGGAGACGTTAGCTAAAAATTCCCGCTGGGTATTCTGGGCCTTTTCCAAACGCGACGCTGTTTCTGCCAGGGTATCGGATAACTCGTCCAGCTCCGCGCAGAAGCCCTTTGGAAGCGCCGGGTGGAAGTTGCCCCCGGCGATCTCCCTGGCGGAAACCGCAATCTGCGCCACCGGCTTTTCAAACCTCTTTGAAATGACCCAGGCAAGGACAAACCCCAGAACCAGAGAAAGAACGGAGACCCATACAAGCTGCGCCCGCAAAATTCCGACGGTTCCTCCCACTGTTCCAAGGGGGAGACTGACCGACAGAATTCTTCCGTCTTCCAGTCGGACGCCAGACACATAAGCCGTCTCGTCCCCGGTCACAAAGCCTACCCGGCCGGTTTCCGCGCCGTCCAGCTGGTTCACCAGCGTTTGATAGCTGTACGGCAGATTGCGCAGGGCGCCTTTTTCCCAATTCATCACGTCGTCCGCATGATACGGATTGCGTGTCCCGTCATCTGCCTGCTTTGCTCCTCCGTAAAGACGTTGATATTCGTCGGCACTGTAAAGGACATTTCCATCTGCGTCTGTCACAAATACGAGGAGCGAATTGGAGACGGCGATTTCGTCGATCACCTCATAAAAGTCGGAATCGGAGGCGTGGGAAGTCATCTTGCCGACCGCGCTTTCCACATTCCGGATTGCCATCCTGTTATAAAAGCTCTGCAAAAACACCGTCTGCAGCAGCCAGAGCATCAGAAAAATAACGGCGGAAAAAAGAACGAACCACAGCCACAGTTTTGTTCCGAAGGATTTACGCTTTTTCATCGAACCGATACCCCGTTCCCCGCAACGTTACGATACACTTCCGATACGGCCCAAGCTTTCCGCGCAGCAGCTTGATCTGCCAATCCACCGTGCGGTCGTCGCCGAAATAGTCGTAGCCCCACACGGTGGTTAGAATTCTCTCCCGTGTCAGGGCAATCCCTTTGTTCTGCACGAAAAAAAGAAGCAATTCATACTCCTTTGCGGTCAGCTCGGTTTTTTCTCCATCCACAAAAACCTCATGCGCCGGCGTGTCGATGCGGATACCCTGTATCACGATTTCCTGTTTCGGTTTTCTCTCGTCATGTCTTGCAAGAACCGCCCTGACCCGCGCCATCAGTTCACGCGGGGAAAATGGCTTTACCACATAATCGTCGATACCCAGTTCAAAGCCCATCAGCTTGTCGTACTCGGTGCCCAGGGCAGACAGCATGATAACTGGCGTTTGCTTCTGCCTGCGGATCTCCTTGCACGCGGTGAACCCGTCCATTTCCGGCATCATAATATCGAGGATGATCAGGTCGTAATCGTTTTCACTGCATAAACGTACCGCTTCTTTGCCGTTGTCCGCTGTATCGATGGTATGCCCCTCATGCTCCGCAAAACGGGAAATCAGCTCCACAATATCCCTTTCGTCATCGACAGCCAATAGGTAAGCCATGATTTTCCTCCTGTACAGCACAAAATGCAAACCGCCGCCCGGACGGTCTGCCATTTTGTGCATTCTGCGTTTTGTTACTTATGATAGCTCGCGCCTCTCTGCTGCCCTGTCAGGTAGCTGTACCCGGACATATCCTGCGTACTGTCTGCATCATCGTCCTGCCGGAAAGACGCACCTCTCTGCTGTCCGGTCACGTAGCTGTAGGATGCCGCTGCTTCTTCGGACCAGGGTGTTTCCCCGATGCCGTTTTCAGCTAAGAAAGCGTCCTGTTCGTCTTCGGGAAGCTCCTGGGCCTGTGCATACAGATCGTTTCGATTCGTGCTGTTCTGCTGCCCGGCCAGATAGCTGTATGCGCTTCCATCCTCGGCTTCCGGTGCTTTGGATGCGCTTACATTCCCGGTTTCCGGTGCATTGGATGCGCTTACATCCTCGTCCTTGGCTTCCGGTGCATAGGATGCGCCGGCTTCCTGCCCCGTGATGTAGCTGTAACCAGTCTTATCCTCGGTGTCATCCTCGTACAGCGAGCCAACCTGCTGCCCGGTCACATAGCTATAGGATGCCGCCGCTTCTTCGGAGTACGGAGTGTCCGCAATACCATTCTCCGCAAGGAAAGCGTTCTGCTCGTCCTCTGGCAACTCAGCCGCCTGCTCGTACAGTTCATTCCGTGAGGTGCTGCGCTGTCTCCCGATAAGATAGCTGAACGTATCTGATACGGCGGCAAATGCGGTCACGCCTCCCACCGACAGTACAAGTGCCGCAGCGACAGCGGATAGTACAATTTTTCTCTTCTCCATGGCTTATACCACCTTTCATGATTCTGACTTCCGTCAGTGATTATAGGATAAACCATGAATGAGGAATGCGCGTGGCGGTTATGTGGAATCTGTGTGGAATATGCAACAATTATACTATTTTTCTTTCCCTAGCATGATCGGCGTATTGATATCGCCCTCATTCTTCTTGATGGGGACCCTGGGCATAAAGCCCCTGAAATATACCGTGTTCTGATCCATCAGGAACCGATCCGCTATACAGTATCCTGAGCCTTTTTGCGGTTCAGGATTATAAAGTAGGTCAGATTGAGCACAATGCCAAAAACCGTCGCACACGGCGCGGCCAGACCGATCATCGTAAGACTGGCATCAGGCCGGATGCTCATGATATACGACATGGGCAGGCGCACTATAAATGTCTGCGCAAGCCCCTGCAGCATAACGAAAAGCGTCTTTTGATGGCCGTTGAAATACCCTATGAAGCTGAACAGAATCGCCGTTACCACCGCCTCAGGCGCAAATCCGCGCAGGTACTCCGCTGCACGTGCAATGACGGCCGCGTCGCTGGAGAATACCATTGCCAGCAGGTCGCCGCGGAAAAATGCCAGCAGCGCGATCACAATACCTATGCTGCCGCCGATGAACATGCCGGTAAAGGCGGCCCGCCTGGCCCGCGCCTCCTGCCCCGCGCCCACATTCTGGGCTACGAACGAGGCCATTGACTGCATCAGTGCGCCAGGTACCAGCATGACAAAATTCACGATCTTGTTGGCCACGCCGTAGCCTGAAGAGGCGTCCAGACCCAGTCTGTTAATGAAGGCGCACAGTGCCAGAAAAGAAAGCTGGGTTAGGATCTCCTGGAAAGCAATGGGCGCGCCCACCCGCACAAAATTGCCGATCTCCGGACTGAAGCGGATATATTCCCATTTCATGACAAAGGGCTGCTTACGCCGGTAGATAATAATGACTGAAAGAATAACGCTGACCGCCTGCGCCATGACCGTCGCCAGCGCGGCGCCCACCACATTCCAGTGCAGCACAGCCACAAACAACAGGTCGCCCACGATGTTGACCACACAGGCAATGCCCACAAACACCAGCGGCATATTGGAATCCCCCAACCCGCGGGAGATACTGCTGATCAGGTTATACGCGATGATAAACAGGATACCGCCGCCGCAGATGCGTACATACAGCACCGTCAGGTCCAATGCTTCTTCCGGGGCCTGCAAGAGGATGGCAAGGGGCCGGGCAAACGTCAGCATGACCACCGCCAGAACCACAGCGATGATACAGAACAGGAAAATAGCGCTGCCCACCAGTTTGCCTACGCGCTCCTCCTCCTTCTCACCAAAGTACTGGGCCATCAGCACCGTGATGCCCATGGAAAGCCCTGTGATGGTAAACGTGACCAGATTAACAATGCTGCTGCCGGTGGATACGCCGGAGATGCCCGCCGTGGTGCCGAACCAGCCCACGATCAGGATATCGACCGCTCCGTACATCGCCTGCAGGATCAGCGCGCCAAGGATCGGCAGCATGAATTTGAGAAGCTTGGGCACGATTGCGCCCTGTGTAAAATCATTGTGCTGTGCCATTGTTTCTAACCCCCTCTGACTGCTCGTACTGATAAAAGCATTATATCATCATTAAACTGCTCCCTGTCAAGTGAACAAATTAATATTTTATATGCCCAAAAACTATACTGCTTTGTCCGAAAAAATCACGACCTGATACCGGGAATATCCCGTCCCGACACGATCCCCGCCCGAGGGATGCGGCAAGATAATAAAAGCGCCTACATTTCTGCAAGCGCCTTAGAAGCATATTTATATCAATCATTCTGCTATTTTGATGAGAGCTGTTGGTGACTTCGAATTTTTTCGCCCTCCTATATTCCTTATCTGCTTTTCTTTTGCGTCCAGCATTTCTTCGGTATTCATAAGGAAAGTGTCGGTATAGGCGGAAATGGATTTTGCTACAGCATATTATTTAACGATCGCCTCTATCGCCGCACAACTCGCTGAATTTCCACCTCTGAGAATAGTCCTGCCGGACGAAGCAGATAACTGTCCGTCCACTGTTCTCCTTCCGTGCGATAGGCGGCGGGCCCGATCCATTCGAAATTCCGGTCGGCGTTGTGAAGATGGCCGAAGCCGTTGAACCGGTTCCCGTAAAGCCGTACCGTCAGCTCATGTTCCCCGGCGTTCAGATATCCAAGTTCCAGCCGGTGCGGGTCAAACGCGATCTGTCCGGCATCCCTGCCATCGATCTGTATGCCCAGAAGCGGGGCCGCAAAACGGCGGATCTGGACCGCATACTCTCCCGCTTCTTCTGTCAGGAACCGAAACGGATAGTCCAGATTGCCGGTGTAAAACGGCATCCCCTGGTCGGTGATATCGCCGAGCGTCTGTTCGCTTTTCCTTAGACATACAATCGGCTGACCACCACGCAGCTTCACGTCGAAATCACCCAAGAGGTAAAGATTCTCCAGGTTCGATTTCTGATTGAAGCGCACCTCCAGCTTCAGCCGATTCTCCCCGGGACGAATATGAGGAAGAGGAATCACGCGTATGCTCTGATCCACGTACCAGTCTGCGGATCCCTGACTGTCTGTAACTCCCGCAAAGCTGCGAAGTACCTGCCTTCCACACAGCCGGCTGTATCCCTTCATGGAATCTGCAATCGTCACCTCTTCTCCATTCAGCCAGATCCGGCAGTTTTCCGCGCGTTCGATGCCGAGGGCCGTTGATGTATCTGATTCAGATTGGAAATCATAGTACAGCGTTACCGCATGGCGTTCTGCCTCCTTCATGAACCATGGCTGTTCCATATCCTCTCTGCGCGGATCCAGTCCCAGTTGACAGCGGATCCGGTTATCCAGATGGAGGATCTCCATTTTTTCGGAAATGGGGCCGCCGTCCAGCTGATATCTGGCGTAGTCCAAAAGCAGCATATTGGGCTCCGACCGCACACATGTATCAGGTTGGAGAAGGACAAGTACAGTCTCATAGTCAGGCCGCCGGCTGATATCACGTACTGCCGGGGCACAGCTTCTGCCTGTTTCCATACCGCAGCCCTCATCATTTTCCGGGCTCAGATCCTCACTAGCTGCCGCCGGATCCAACCGCAGAAGCAAACTGTCCTGCGCATAACATGTCCATGGAATCTCCGTGAACACATTGTCCCCATCCTTACAGACTGTCACAAAATCCGATATCTGCGCGGCGCATTCCCCAGTCATTGCATCGTATATAACCGGATGATATTCTCCGCGCAGCCGAATCCGATACTGCTCCGCCTGGTCCGCCGCATCCGGACGCGGATATACATGACAAAGGAACAGCCAGTCAAAGCCTTCGTCTTGCCGCAGCTGATAGAACAGATTATCTGAGCGGGTACCGTCTGCACCACGAATCTCCACATCACGCCACGGTTCCAACGCGTTCAGAATCACATTCTTTTCCCATGGAAGAATTCCCCGGTCCTGCGTGATGTCGGCTGCAGCTTCTTCTGCATACATTGCTTCCGCACATTTCTCCGCAAACTGCTCCGCCCGATCTGACCGAACGCCGTCCACATACGCCGGAGCCGTCCCAACAAACAGCACGGTACCTCCCTTCGCCGCGAACTGTTCCAGCCGGTCAAGCGTCGTCCCCCGGATTGTCAGAAATCCGGGTACCAGAATAACCTCATATGCCATCTGCCCCACCGAGAACGCGGCGCAATGCGTTTCCTTCTTCATCCGGTCCTGTTTCGCATGTTTTACACATTTTCCGCATTCGGAATGCGATTCCGACGCGTATTCTTCCAACAGCGACTCCGACACAAAATCAAAATCCACACATCCCAGCAGCAGCCACCGCACCAGTTCATCGAAGCTGCGGCTCATCTGCGAAAGCGCGTCCCCGGTCTGGTCATTGGGTCCCATCAGAAGCCAGGCGGATTCTACCGGATGGATCACCGCCACCCGGGTCACTGCCTTTCCCCGGGTAAGAACCGTATGGAGCCGCGCAAAATAGTCCTCAATCATCGGAAACTGCGTATACCACGGCGACTGATAGAAAATGGATGCGGGCCAGTCGCGTTTTGCCTCGCCTTCCATGGACATCCAGGCCAGATGCGGCACCCGCACGGTCACACCCAGCGCCGCCTGCCAGTCTCCCTGCAGCTTATACGTCTTAAAATCGCAGTCCCAACCGGTCACACCGTATAGTTCGCTGACCACGCCTTCACAGCCTCTCCGCCGTTTTTCACCGGCCAGTACATTCTGCTCTTCACTACCTGCCAGCGCATTTCGCTCTTTCCTGCTGCCCCCATCTAATCCTCTCTGCTTCGCCACGCTGACCGCCTGCTTGACCGTCACAAACTGCCTGTAATCCACCAACACATCCACGCCAGGCATATCCATCTCCCGATAGCAGCGCATACAGTCGCCCAAAGCCCACGTCTGCGCCTGCAGGCTGTCCTCGCTGAGCACATGCCCGGTCATCATGATTCCATGCTCCGCGCACCAGTCGCTGATCTGGTCCATGAACGCACCGGCAAAGCACTCCGCCAGCATGTCCTGATACCGGTAGCGGAACACACTCTTTTCGCCGTCCGGCAGTTCCCAGACATACTCCGGCAGCTGATCCATCGGATCTGATCCGTACTTTTCCATCATCCGCGCCCGAAAATATTCCGTGTAGGGCACGACGATATCCTCATCGGAAAGAGCGGCGCTCAGCTTAAATGGCCGCTTCTTCCGCGGCGCCATCCGCGGCTCATCGGTGAAAATGGCCGGCACACTACCGCCGAATTCATCCCCCAGCAGCTCATAGTATTTCTCATGGGTACTTTCAAGAAACGCCCGGACTGCAGCCGGATTCATGGTATCCAGATACGCCTCGCCCTCGAACCACCGCTCCTCCTTAAGAAGCCGCACATAAGCGAACCGGACCCGTTCTCCCCGCTGAAGCGCTGCATGGATCTCCTCGTCTGTCGTTAAACGACGGTAGTTCGCCAGGAGCCCGTCCTGCAGATCGATTGCGTAGGCGGCGGCGAAATAGCCGACAGGGGTTCCGGAAGCAGCCTCTTCAAATTCCTCTGCATCCCTGCAGTATTCGGGAAGCAGATACGCACGAATTCCGTCGGCCTCCGGCAATTTCGGCCCCTCTCCATGCCTCTCCGTCAGCAGCAGGTATCTCCCCCGCATCCGCCAGTCCTTCGTCACGATCCCGCCGGCCGCGCCGGAAGGGAACCGGTCGTCATCGTACAACCAGCATACCAATCCCTTCTCCCTGCATTTCTCCACCGCATATTTCGTCAAACGCAGGTATTCATCCCCCAGATACACGACATCCAGCCCAACCCGCGGATGAATGACCACACCTCCGAATCCCATGGCCCGAAAGCAGTCCAGCTGCCAGTCAATCATTTCTTCGGTCACTTTGCAGTTCCAGGACCAGAAGGGGATGCCCCTGTGCTCCGCCGAAGGATCCTGAAAGATCCGATTCAGTTCCGAAATCTTATCCATCTTCCGCGTATTCCTCCCTCTATGTCCGGCTCCAGCCGTCCTCCAGTTTCCATTCCTTCCGATATCTGAGACGCAGCGTGTGATCCGCGCCGAATTCCACCGGAAGCCAGATATAGGAACAATTCAGGAAATTCTCCGTATTGTGCCGCTCTGCCATATGGATGTAATGGTCTGCGCTGCCTTCTACCTTGAAAATGAATGTGCTCTGGGAGTGAAACGTAGTCTTTGTATCGTCTCCTACGCATGGATCACCCATATCCTCCCATTCTCCCAGAAGCTCCTTCGTCCGATAATAGTTTGCCTGATTGAATCTCCATGAAGTCAGTCCCGATGTGACCATATAATAATATCCGTCGTGATACACGACCGACGCGGCTTCCCGCCGGTATGCAGGCTCGATCCTGCGGTACTCGCCGGTCATAGTCAGATAGTCATCCGACAGCTTCACGATATAAAGGCAGCGGTTTTCCGGATCACTAAGGCTCTGGCGGTCGAAAATAAAATACGCGCTGCCGTCACGATCCTGATAGACTGTGCAGTCCCGGACCATGCCGTCTCCATCTACCGGCCGCAGACTGCCCAGCCATGTATAGCTTCCATTGACCCGGTCGCAGACTGCCACGCCGGCTTCTCCGGTACCCGGAGCAAAGCCATGATCGCCCGGATACCCTACATAATGACACCAGAGCACATACTGTCCGGTTTTCTCATTGTAAAGGATTTTCGGCCGTTCAAACCGCATCGGCGCGCGAAGCGGTCCGTCCGAAGTCTCCGAGCATGCCAGGACCACGCCCTCGTACCTCCAGTGATACAGATCCTCCGACTCATACATGACCACTCCTATAGTAGTGCTCTGTCCCCCGCGTCCCTGCGCGCCGGAAGGAAGAGGACGCAGCGCCTGACCATACCAGTGATATCTGCCCTCCGCATAAATGATCCCGCCATCGCTTGCGTTGATCACATGCCCGTCTATATCCAGCCACTGTGTGAAATCTTCAATAGCACCGTGCACGAACGAACTGACTTGGTTATTTTCCTGCCCGATTTCAGATTTCGGCCTGCATTCTGCTTTCAATTCGTCTCCCTCGCTTTCTCGTTCTCTGTATCGAGTCCGGTCACATTTTCGCCATACCGTATCACATTGGGCCTCCCTCCATTGTCTGCACCGCGGAAATGAACATCCGACACCGGACAGTCCTCCACGCCATCGACCACAAAGCCTCGCTTATTATCAGCGCTCCCGTGCACATTCTCAAATACCATGCGGCGAACTACCGGCGGATCAGCCGCAGGATTCGCATGGACGCTGGTACTGGAATAATTATTAAAGATCCATACCGGGCAATCGCAGTTTCGTGCCGTCACATCGCGTACCTGAATAAACTCGGTAACGCCGCCGCGCGGCCTGCAGGTCTTGATCCAGATCCCGTTCAGCACGATGTCACGGATATCCAGATTCTGAAATATCAGATCGTGGGAACCGCTGGCGCTCTCGCTTCCGGTACCGAAGCCGCCCAGAGACCATCTGGATACGCAGTCCGTTACCCGGATATAGGCATTGGGCTTATCCAGCTCATTCCCTTCCCGGTTGCGGCCGGACTTGATGGCTACCGGGTCGTCGCCGGTCGTGAACCATACATCAAAGATGTTCACGTTCGTACAGTGTTCCGGATCGATACCGTCGCCGTTGAAGACATGACCGCAATAGAACAGATCGCTGCCCTTGCCGCCATCGCCGTCACCCATAGACACCACTTCAAGCCCGTCAAAGGTGATCCTGTCACAATAGATCGTATGAACCGTCCAAAACGGGGCGTAGGCGATCTGAACCTCTTTCACGTAAATATTCCTTCCATTGTGGATCCTCAGCACAGACCCTCGAAGGCTGGCATCCTGTACCGGATAGGTGTCGATGCCGACGAACTTGCCGATATTGATATTGGGTCCTTCATTATAGGCCAGGGTAAATCCATT
>CANQME010000070.1 GCA_947624815.1 uncultured Lachnospiraceae bacterium
AGGGATGCGGCGGTAATGCCTTTTCCCAGTCCGGAGACGACGCCTCCTGTTACGAATACGTATTTGACTGGCATGGATTGAACCTCCCTTGCGAATCGTTCTCTCTGCGGAGCCGCTTCGTTCGGGCGTATGATAGCCTGTTCTTTTGTATGAAATTGTGTCTGCGGAAAGGCGTGAGCGTCAGCTTCTCCGCATCGAATCCGGCGCGCCCGCAGAGGGGCTGAAGTAAACAAACAACTTACATATTATACTACAGGTTGAGGAGGAAAATCCAGTGTTTTTTAACATTTTTTTTCGAAATTTCCCGGAATTTTATCAGGTCGGTTCTTGATTTATAAGGGAACTGTCGGTATAATAGAAATGATATGTTTTTTAGCAGATACAAGATGCGCAGAATAGAGACATAGCCGGAACATACAGAATAAGCCCGCGCAGGTACGTTCCATGGCGGCGGACCGGGGCGGCAGGTATACAGTCAGAGCAGGAGAATGGGATATATGAACGATAGGAATTCCAATAACCAGAATGGAAGAAATCCGAATTACAACCAGATATTCGGTATCATCCTGACGGCGGGACTGATCACATTGATCGTCGTCATGATGATGAGCAATTTCATGAACCGGCAGACGACGGTTCCTTATAATGAGTTCCTGGATTACCTGGAGGCGGATCAGGTCGATTCTGTCACGGTGGAGGGGAACGACATTTATTTTACGCTGAAGAGTGAGCGGCCGATTCCGGGCATGACGCTTACGCTTTCCACGGTCCGTATGGAGAGCGGCGACCAGCTGACGCTTAGGCTGGAGGCGGCCGGGGTCACGTATGAGCAGATCGAGCAGAACACGGCCCTGTGGAGCATTCTGAGCACGGTTCTGATGTTCGGCGCTCTGATCTTCCTGATGAACATGATGATGCGGCGTATGGGCGGCGGCGTCATGGGCGTGGGGAAGAGCACGGCCAAGATGTATATGCAGAAGGAGACGGGCGTGACCTTCTCCGATGTGGCGGGGCAGGACGAGGCGAAGGAGTCCCTGGTGGAGATCGTGGATTTCCTTCACAATCCGGGGCGCTATACCCATATCGGCGCCAAGCTACCCAAGGGCGCGCTGCTTGTGGGCCCGCCCGGTACCGGAAAGACGCTTCTGGCGAGGGCCGTGGCCGGCGAGGCGCATGTGCCGTTCTATTCGCTTTCCGGATCGGATTTTGTGGAGATGTTCGTGGGCGTGGGCGCGTCCCGTGTGCGCGACCTGTTTAAGCAGGCGCAGGACAACGCTCCGTGCATCATTTTCATCGACGAGGTGGACGCCATCGGCAAGAGCCGTGATTCCCGCTTCGGCGGCGGCAACGACGAGCGCGAGCAGACGCTGAATCAGCTGCTGTCCGAGATGGACGGTTTCGATTCCTCCAAGGGACTTCTGGTGCTGGCGGCGACGAACCGGCCGGAGATCCTGGATCCGGCGCTTCTGCGTCCGGGACGGTTCGACCGGCGGATCATCGTGGACAAGCCGGATCTGAAGGGCCGTGTGGATATCCTGAAGGTTCACGCGAAGAATGTGGCTCTGGATGAAACGGTAGATCTGGACGCGATCGCGCTGGCGACTTCCGGCGCTGTGGGTTCGGATCTGGCGAATATGATCAATGAGGCGGCCATCCTGGCGGTGAAGAACGGCCGGCAGGCGGTGAGCCAGAAGGATCTGTTCGAGGCTGTGGAAGTGGTTCTGGTGGGCAAGGAGAAGAAGGACCGCGTGCTCAGCAAGGAGGAGCGGCGGATCGTCTCCTATCACGAGGTGGGCCACGCGCTGGTCAGCGCTCTGCAGAAGGACGCGGAACCGGTGCAGAAGATCACCATTGTGCCCCGTACCATGGGCGCTCTGGGGTATGTGATGCAGGTGCCGGAGGAGGAGAAGTATCTGAATTCGGAGAAGGAATTAAAGGCCATGCTGGTGGTCAGCCTGGCCGGACGTGCTTCCGAGGAGCTGGTGTTCGATACGGTGACGACGGGCGCGGCCAATGATATCGAGAAGGCCACGAAGATCGCCAGGGCCATGGTGACCCAGTTCGGCATGTCGGAGAAGTTCGGGCTGATCGGTTTGGCGACTCAGGAGGACCAGTATCTGAGCGGGCGCATGGTGCTGAATTGCGGCGAAGCCACGGCGGCGGAGATCGATCAGGAAGTCATGCGGATGCTGAAGGAGGCTTACGAGGAGGCGAAGCGGCTTCTCAGTGAGAACCGGGACGCTATGGACGAGATCGCGGAGTTCCTGATCCAGAAGGAGACCATTACCGGTAAGGAATTCATGGAGATCCTGCACCGGATCCAGGCGCGGCGGACGGCGGGGACGGTAGAGCCCGGATTCGCCGACTAGTAAAGAATAAAACAGGCAGCAATCACGGCGGGAGACATATCCCGGAGCGGTTGCTGCCTTTTCTTTTAGGATCTTCCTGATTAATATTTTCCCACCGGAGGCATTACGTCGTCCGGCAGCGGGCAATGGTAGACGCCGCCGGTCCTGGCCCGGAATTCTTCCCAGGCGGCGGCGATGGTCTCCGGCGACTGCATGGTGCGGACGGTACACAGAGCCAGCATCTTCGCGGCCGTCAGAAGGCCTTTATGGCCCAGGGAGCTGCAGGACTGAGCGGTCATCTGCCAGGTGTGGCCCACATTGCCGAGACAGCAGGTGGCCACGTTCAGGTTCAGGGTCGGGACTGCATATCCCACGTCGCCCACGTCGGTGGAGCCGGATTCGTAAGGATGCGGGCCGTCCTTGTAGGGATGGATCTCCGCGTCCAGCGGTCTGGCGAGCAGCTCGTCCAGACGGTTCGCGCCGAAGCGCGCGGCGATATCCGCTTTGATGGCTTCCAGCGTCACCGGATCATAGGATTCCAGAAATGCTTTCGCCAGGGCGTAGTCGCCGTCATCCCAAGCGGGAGCGCCCACCTCCGCCATGCATTGCGTGGCGAAGCGTCCAAGCACGTCGTTGGACACATAATCGGAGAACGCCATGGTGATCTCGTATTTCATCTCGGTCTCGGTCATCATGGCCGCCCCGCGGGCCACCTTGACGACCCGTTCGAACAGCTCCTTCATCTGGGATACCTTGGGGGCGCGGACCTCGTATTTGACCAGGGAATGGTCCTGCACCACGTTGGGCGAGGTTCCGCCTGCGTCCACATAGGCGTAATGGATGCGCGCCTGGTCGATCATGTGTTCCCGCAGGTAATTGACGCCTACGCTCATCAGCTCCGCTGCGTCCAGCGCGCTGCGGCCCAGATGGGGACTGCCGCCCGCGTGGGCGGAACGGCCGAAGAACTCGAAATTCGCGCCCATGATGGCCACGCTGCAGTGCTGCTGGGCTTCGTTGCGGGAAGCCGGGTGCCAGGTGTAGACGAAGTCCACGCCGTCAAAGAGGCCGTCCCGGGCCATGAACTGCTTGGCGCCGGCGCCTTCTTCCGCTGCGCATCCGTAGTAGACGATGGTCCCGTCCTGATCATAGGCGTCCAGATAGTCCTTCACAGCCAGCGCGGCCGCCAGCGCTCCAGTACCCAGACAGCTGTGGCCGCAGCCGTGGCCCGGCGCTCCGCTTGCGACCGGGGTCCTGACCGGCGTGGCCGCCTGCTGGCTTAAGGCGGCCAGCGCGTCGAATTCGCCCAGGATTCCCATGACGGGGCGGCCTGTGCCCCTTGAATACCGGGCGGTGAAGGCGGTAGGAATATGGGCCACGCCCTTTTCCACGGCGAAGCCCTCCTTCTCCAGAATGTCGCAGAGCAGTGCGGACGACCGGTACTCTTCGTAGGGAAGCTCCGCATAGCTCCAGATCCGGTCGTTGGCGTCGAGGATCATGGCCTCGCGGCGGCCGACGGCCTGTTCGATGAATTCCAGATCGGTCATAGTTTTCTCTCCTTTTTTCTTTACAGATATGGTTTTAAGCGTTCGATCCGTTCGTATCGATTCGTGTACGGCGACAGCAAGAAACCGGCGGCCGCCTCTGGGTCTGCATGGGAGGCGGCGCGCCGGCTGTTTGGTTACAGAACCTTGCTCAGGAATTCGGCGGTACGGGGGTTCTTCGGGCTGCCGAAGATCTCCTCCGGCGTGCCTTCCTCGGCGATCCGGCCGTCCTCCATGAACAGGACGCGGTCGCTGACCTCCCGGGCGAAGCCCATCTCGTGGGTCACGATGACGGTGGTCATGCCGCTTTCCGCCAGATCGCGGATAACGGTCAGGACGTCCTTAACCATCTCCGGATCCAGGGCGCTGGTGGGCTCGTCGAAAAGGATCACCTCCGGCTCCATGGCTAGGGCCCGGACGATGGCCAGACGCTGCTTCTGGCCGCCGGACAGCTTGCGGGGGTATTCGTCCCGCTTGTCCAGAAGCCCTACCCGTTCGAGAAGCTCTTCGGCTCTGGCGACCGCCTGGGCCTTGGGCTCCTTCTTCTCGAGAACCGGCGCGAGGGTGATGTTCTCCAGTACCGTCAGGTTGGGAAATACATTAAAATGCTGGAAGACCATGCCGATCTTCTGCCTGTGCTTATCGATGTCGATGCCGCCCGCCTTCGAAAACAAGCGGCGGCGCGCATTCGCTCCGTCCCGTCCCGTGATGTCCACGCCGTCGAACCAGATGTGGCCCTCTTCCGGAATCTCCAGAAGATTCAGGCACCGCAGGAACGTGCTTTTGCCGCTGCCGCTGGGACCGATGATGGAGACCACTTCGCCCAGATTGACGTGCTGGTCGATCTGCTTTAACACATGGAGCTTTCCGAAGCTTTTGGACAGGCCCTCCACACGGATGAGGACCTGATCCTGTACCTGTTTAGTCACTGGCCTGCAGCCTCCTTTCCAGCAATCGCAGCAGCTTCGTCAGAACGAAGGTCACGATGAGATAAATGAGACCGGCGATGGTCAGAGACGGCAGCGCCAGAAAGGTGGTGGACTGCACCGTCTTATACGCGGTCATCAGCTCGCCTACGAAGAAGACCGAGGCAAGAGAGGTTTCCTTCACCATGACGATGAACTCGTTGCCCAGGGCCGGAAGGATGTTCTTCACGGCCTGGGGGAGAATGATGTGCTGCATCATGTTGCGGTCAGACATGCCAAGGCTCTTGGCGGCCTCGGTCTGCCCCTTGTCCACGGCCTGGATGCCGGCGCGGATCACTTCCGCCACGTAGGCGCTGCTGTTGACGATCAGGGCCACGATGATGCAGGCCGTGTCCGACATGGTGACGGGCACGATCTTCGGCAGCAGAAGCCAGAAGAAATACAGCTGCAGAAGGATCGGCGTGCCCCGCAGGACCTCGATGTAGACGCCGGTGATTCCGTACAGGATCCTGGAATGCGACAGCCGCATCAGCGCCACGAGGGTGCCTAAAATGGTGCCGACGACCACGGTGATCAGGGCCAGCCAGAGGGTTCCGAACAGGCCGTTGATAAAGACGTAGTCGTATCGCTGCCAGATTTTGATCATATTTTCGAGAAACATGGCTGGTTAAACCCTTTCTGTTTACTCAATACCCAGGCTTGACGCGTATTCGGTGTACTCGGCGTACCACTGCTCGTACAGGCCCTGCTCAATGACTTCGGCGATGATCTCATTGATCTTCGCGGTCAGCTCGTCCTCGCCCTTGGGCATGCCGATGCGGGTGCCGCTGGTGCTCGGATCGATCACGAAACGGAAATTGTTGGCGATGGCCAGTCCCGGGTTGGCCGCGGCGTAAAGCTCGGCCGTGGCGATCTCGGTGGCGGCCGCGTCGGCCTTGTTCTCCTGAACCATTAGGAAGCCGTCGGTGGTGGCGGAAACCCGCTTGAGCTCCTTATAGGCGGGAACCTGCTCGTTCACCAGGTTCTCCTGCAGGGAACCGCTCTGTGCCACGAGCACGGCGTCCGCCAGGGATTCGGGATCCGGGTACTTGTCGATATCCTCTTCACGAACCAGAAGTCCGTAGACCTCGCTGTCAAAATGATATCCGTCGGACAGGTTCATGGCCTCCGCACGCTCCGGGGTATAGGCCAGCGCGGAGATCGCCATGTCGTATTTGCCTTCCGTGACGCTGCTTAAGACCGCCGCGAATTCCAGCGGAACGATGCGAAGCTCGACGCCCAGCTTGTCCGCGATGTATTTGGCCAGCTCGATGTCGCAGCCTACGTACTGCTCGTCGCCTTCCTTGGACGAATCGATGAATTCCTGCGGGGCGAAATAGGGCTCCGTAGCGACTTCCAGATATCCCCGCTGAAGGATCTCCTCCAGACGGTTGGATGCGGCGGCGGAGGTTCCGGCTCCTCCGGAAGCGCTCTGTCCGCCGCAGGCGGTAAGCATGGCGACGGACGCGGCGAGCGCCAGCGCGACGGTTTTCATTTTCATAGATCTTCTCATAATAATTTCCTCCTCATATCTATCATTCCACTTTAATGCTTTATCTCTCTACCATGATAAAGTGATAGCCAAGCAAAGATATTATCTCCCGAATAGGGAGATTTGTCAACTGTTTTTTGCAGGTTTGGGGATGTTATTGGTTGAAAATCATTCCGGCATATGCTAAGATTCGTATAAATAAACGGCAGGAGGATGAATGACCGATGGCGGATGTAAGACCGTTTGTATGTGTAAGGCCGGATGCTTCGGTGGTGAGCGAGGTGGCGGCGCTTCCTTATGATGTATACAACAGGAAGGAAGCCTGCGAGGCGGTGAAGGGAAGACCGCTTTCCTTTTTGAATATCGACAGGGCGGAGACGCAGTTCGGCGAAGAGGTGGACACGTATGATCCGCGTGTGTATGCGAAGGCGAAGGAGCTTTTGGAGGCTGAGATCGCGGACGGGACGTTCGTGACGGACGGGGAGGAGAATTATTATCTGTACCGGCTGACGATGAACGGACGGAGCCAGACGGGGATCGTGGCCTGCTGTTCGATCGATGATTATGTAAACGGGATCATTAAAAAGCATGAGAACACCCGGGAGGAGAAGGAGCTGGACCGGATCCGGCACGTGGATATCACAGGGGCGCACACGGGGCCGATCTTCCTGGCGTACCGGCGGAATGAAGCGCTGGCGCGGATCATGGCTGACGTGATGGCGGAAGAGCCGCTGTATGATTTCGTGTCGGAGGACGGGATCGGACATACGGTGTGGAGGATCGGCGGACGAGGGACGGTCGGGGAGATCCGGGCGGCGTTCGGAGACGTTCCTTATATTTATATAGCGGACGGACACCACCGGGCGGCTTCGGCGGTGAAGGTGGGCCTGAAGCGGCGGGCGGAGAATCCGGAGTATACGGGGCAGGAGGCGTTCAATTACTTCCTGGCGGTGCTGTTCCCGGAGGATCAGCTGATGATTATGCCGTATAACCGGGTGGTGAAAGACCTGAACGGAATGACGGATGAGGAATTCCTGGCGGCGGCCGGGGAGAGCTTCCTGGTGGAGCCGGCAGCCGGAGCGGCCTGCGGTCCGGCTGCGGCCGGACATAGCGGCGGCGCTGAGGGCTGCGGCTCAGCGGAGACTGCACGTAGCGGCAGTGCCGCGGGCTGCGGCTCGGCGGAGACAGGACATAGCGGTAGTGCTGCGGCCTGCGGCTCGGCGGAGAACGGATGTAGCGGCAGTGACGCGCCGTTTGGCCCGACGGAGAAGGGAACCTTCGGCATGTATCTGGGCGGAAGGTGGTATAAACTGACGGCGAAGCCGGAGGTTCTGGCGGCGGTCAGCGGCGACCCGGTGAAGAGCCTGGACGTGTCGGTGCTGCAGGACTATCTGCTGGGACCGGTGCTCGGCATCGGAGATCCGAGACTGGACAGGCGGATCGATTTCATCGGCGGGATCCGGGGCCTGGGCGAGCTGGAACGGAGAGCTTCGGAGGATATGACGGTGGCGTTTTCCATGTATCCCACGTCGATCGGGGAGCTGTTCGCAGTGGCGGACGCGGGGCTTCTGATGCCTCCGAAGTCCACCTGGTTTGAACCGAAGCTGCGCAGCGGCATATTTATCCACAGGATCTAGGATGCCGCGGCCGAATTGGGGCGGAATAGCCCGTGAACGCATGGAAGCCCTGTTTGATAACGGGATCCGGGAAGGCGCCGGCCGAATTGGGACGGAACAGCCCGTGAACGCATGGAAGCCCTGTTTGATAACGGGCTCAGGGACGCCGCCGGCAGAATTGGGGCGGAATGCCTGTCTTGCGTCTTGTCAGGCGGGGACACTTATGCTATATTTTATATGGCCGGAAGCCTCTGCAGAAAGCGGGGGCCGGCCGCGAAGAGATTCATGAGAGTGAGCGGTTCCTTATAAGGACGCCGCGTCGGGAGGATTCATTAATGCAGTCAAGAACACATACTTGCGGAGAACTGAGGAAGAGTAACGTAGGCGAGCGGGTCACGATCGCGGGCTGGATGGAGAACGTAAGGGAAGTCGGAAGCAATCTGGCGTTTATGGTCGTACGCGATTTCTATGGCACGACCCAGGTGGTCATAGAAGAGGAAACGATGATGGCGGCGGTCAAGCCGCTGAATAAGGAATCGACGGTCTCCGTGACGGGCGTGGTCCGGGAGCGGAGCAGCGTCAATCCGAAGATCCCCACGGGAGAGATCGAGATCGTTCCGGAGAAGATCCAGGTGCTGGGGCTTTGCCGGCATGGGGAGCTGCCATTTGAGATCAACCGCTCCAGAGAGGCGGATGAGAGCTTCCGTCTGAAATACCGCTATCTGGACCTGCGCAATCCCGAAGTTAAGAAGAATATCGTACTGCGCTGCAACGTGGTCTCAGCGCTTCGGAATGCCATGACTGAGCGGGGATTTCTGGAGATCACCACTCCGATCCTGACCGCTTCTTCACCGGAAGGGGCGAGAGATTATCTCGTGCCGGCCAGGAAGCATCCGGGCAAGTTCTATGCGCTTCCCCAGGCGCCGCAGCAGTTTAAGCAGCTTCTGATGACGGCGGGATTTGACCGCTATTTCCAGATCGCCCCCTGCTTCAGGGACGAGGACGCCAGAGGGGACCGTTCCCCGGGTGAATTCTATCAGCTGGATATGGAGATGGCCTTCGCGACCAAGGAGGACGTGTTCCAGATCCTGGAAGAGGTGCTTCCTCCGATCTTCGCGAAGTACGGCAAATACAACAGCGCCTCCACGGCGCCGTTTCAGCGGATTCCGTATCTTACGGCGATGGAGGAATTCGGTACGGACAAGCCGGACCTGCGCATCGACCTTCGGGTAACGGATATGACCGAAGAGCTGGAGGGCTGCGGCTTCGCACCCTTCGCGGGGAACGTCGTGAAGGCGATTCCCGTCTCGGGCTGTACGCTTACCAGGAAGGCCATCGACAAGATCTGCGCGGATATCGAGGTGCAGTCCGGGAGCAAGGCATACTGGTTCAAATGCGACGAGAACGGCACGATTGCCGGCGGGATCGCCAAGTTTGTCAACGCGGATCCGGCGCTTGCGGCCGCGGTGACCGATAAGCTGCACCTGACGCCCAACACCCTCGTGGTGCTCGGCGCCGGGAAGAAGGAAGCGGCCCAGAAGACCGCGGGCGTGGCGGTGAAGATGCTGGGCGCCGCCTGCGAGGGCCATATGAGAAAGGAAACGTACGAGTTCTGCTGGATCGTTGATTTCCCCATGTACGAGGTGGGAGAGGAATCCGGCGAGCTGGAGTTCTGTCATAATCCGTTCTCCATGCCGTCCGGCGGAATGGAGATCCTGCTGGCGGCGGAACGGGGAGAGGTGGATCCCCTCACCATCATGGCCGACCAGTACGATCTGGTGTGCAACGGCGTGGAGCTGTCTTCCGGAGCCGTGCGGAACCATGATCCCGAGATCATGGTGAAGGCGTTCGAGATGGTCCGCCTCGGCGAAGAGGAAGTGAAGGCGAAGTTCCCCGCCATGTACAACGCCTTTACCTACGGAGCGCCGCCGCACGCGGGGATCGCTCCCGGCATCGACCGTATGGTCATGCTTCTGGCAGGCGAGGATTCCATTCGTGAGATCATCGCCTTCCCGATGAATAAGAACGCCCAGGACATTATGATGGGCGCGCCCTCCGAGGTGGAGCAGAAGCAGCTGGACGAGCTGCATATCGCGGTCACGGCGGAGGAATGACAAACCGGAATAAAGGAACCTCCTTCGGCATAAGCATTAGGTAGACCTGACAGGCCGCCTGAAGCGATGCGAAGGAGGTTTTTCTATGGATTCCGGCAAAAAGCCGCAGTTGATACATCTGGTGATCGCCCTTGAGTCAGCGCTGCTGCTGGCTTTTCTTCTGATGCTGACGCCCATCGGCGGCAGACTGGCGCTGAGCGAACGCGCCGGGATGGTGGGAAGCGGAGAGCAGGAAGGCGTGGGGCAGACGGAAGATGACGGCGGAAGCGTGCAGGACGACCCGGAGGAGAAGACGTTCATTAGATGGGTGGATTTCGATATTCCGGCCGAGGTGCTGAAGAAGGCGTTCCGGTGCGACGTCGATACCTATCTGACCGGGCCTCATCTGAACTGGATCGAGCTGCTTGCCTATCTGGGGGCGCGTTACGGCGGCGATTTCTCCCGCTACCGGGAGGCGGATCTGGACGCGGTGACGCAGCGGCTGCTGGCCGGGGAGCAGATGGCGGATATCGCGGCAGGGATGGAGTATTATCCGTATTATCTGGAAGCGTATACAGCTGTCCTGGGCGGCATGGTGGGTGAGTACCAGATCGAGATTCCTGGTTCCCGGGCGCCTGACTTTGCGCTGCCGAAGGATGAGAAGGGGAATCCGGTTCCCACCGATGAGAACGTGTGGGTTACCAAGTACGGCCTGAAGGCGTTCTCGCCGGTCGCGAAGAATTTCCCGTACACCGACGCTGACGACTTCGGGGATTCCCGCGACTACGGGGCGAACCGCGTTCATCTGGGTCACGACCTGATGGGGCAGGCAGGAACGCCGGTGATCGCGGTGGAATCCGGGCGGGTCGAGACCATGGGCTGGGACCGCTACGGCGGCTGGCGGCTTGGCATCCGCAGTCTGGACGGCCGGCGCTATTATGATTACGCTCATCTGAGGAAGGATTATCCTTATCACAGATCGCTGAAGGAGGGCAGTATCGTCCAGGCAGGAGACGTGATCGGCTATCTGGGCCGGACCGGGTACAGCGACACCGTGAACACGAACAATCTTGAGGAGCCGCATCTGCATTTCGGCATCCGGCTGATCTTCGACGAGTCTCAGAAGGACAGCGGCCACGAGATCTGGATCGACTGCTGCGAGCTGGTCCGGTTCCTATCGATCAACCGGGCCGAAACGGTGAAGGAGGAAGCCACGAAGGAATATTACCGCGTCTATCAGATGAAGGACCCGGCCATCCCCGGCGGAGCGGCGGAGCAGAGGATGCCGGGGCGCGGGGACGCCATGTATACACCCGCATAAGCTTTTCATTTTCATGTGATTATGTTATACTGAAAATGATTTTATTATGGGGGGATCTGTATCATGCGCGATCTGGCATATTTAAAGCTTCTGGCACGCGAGTATCCGACGATCCGGGCCGCGGCCAGCGAGATCATCAATCTGACCGCCATCGCCGGGCTGCCGAAGGGAACCGAGTATTTCTTCAGCGACCTGCACGGCGAGCACGAGGCGTTTATCCATCTCCTTCGTTCGTCTTCCGGCATCATCCGGGAGAAGATCAAGGAGACCTTCGGCTATGTGATTCCTGAGGAGGATCAGGACGAGCTGGCCAGTCTGATCTACTATCCGAAGAAGGAGCTGGCCCGCATGGAGCGGGAGGGGAAGGCAGGCGACGACTGGAAGCGGATCACGATCTACCGTCTGGTCCAGATCAGTAAGGAGGTCTCCTCCAAATACACCCGTTCCAAGGTCCGCAAGAGCCTGCCCGCCGATTTCGCCTATGTCATCGACGAGCTGCTTCACGTGGATTACAACGATGAGAATAAAAAGGTCTATTACAGCGAGATCGTCCGGTCCATCATTGACAATGAGATCGCCGGGCAGTTCATCTGCGCCCTGTGCGAGCTGATCCAGACGCTGACCATCGACCGCCTCCATATTATCGGCGATATCTTCGACCGGGGCCCCAGAGCCGACCTGATCATGGAGGAGCTGATGCATTTCCACGATGTGGACATCCAGTGGGGCAACCACGATATCTCCTGGATGGGCGCGGCTACCGGCAACCTGGCCTGCATCTGCAATGTGCTGCGCATCGCCATCAGCTATAATGGCTTCGATGTGCTGGAGGACGGCTACGGCATCAACCTGCGGCCGCTGTCCATGTTCGCCGCGGCTGCCTACCGGGACGATCCCTGCAGCCGGTTCGCGCCCCATATCCTGGACGAGAACATTTACGACGCCGTGGATCCGGGACTGGCGGCCAAGATGCACAAGGCCATCGCTGTGATCCAGTTCAAGGTAGAGGGGCAGATCATAAAGCGTCATCCGGAGTACCATATGGATCACCGCTGTCTTCTGGAGAAGGTCGATTTCCGGAACGGGACCGTGAATGTGGACGGAACCGTCTATCCGATGCTGGATACGCATTTCCCGACCGTGGATCCGGCGGATCCGCTGGCCTTATCGCCGGAGGAGGAGGAGCTGCTACATACGCTGGCCATGTCCTTCCGCCACAGCGCGCTGCTGCATAAGCACGTGAAGTTCCTCTATACCCACGGCTCTATGTATAAGTGCTATAACAAGAATCTTCTCTATCACGGCTGTATCCCGATGCGGGAGGACGGAAGCTTCGAGGAGATCTCCTTTAACGGTCAGACCTATTCCGGCAGGGCGATGCTGGACGCGCTGGATCATATCGTCCAGAACGCCTATTTCTATCCGGAGAACCATCCGGGCAAGGAAATTTGCCGGGATTTCATGTGGTATCTGTGGTGCGGGGCCAAGTCCCCGGTGTACGGCAAGGACAAGATGACGACCTTCGAGAATTATTTTGTGGAGGATAAGGCGACTCACAAGGAGACGTTCAATATATACTATCAGCTGAGCGTGAAGGAAGAATACTGCGACAGGATCTTAAAGGAGTTCGGTCTTCCCGCCAGGGGCGGCCATATCATCAACGGTCACGTGCCGGTGAAGATCAAGGACGGCGAGACTCCCGTCAAGGCCGGCGGGAAGCTGTACATCATCGACGGCGGCCTGTCGAAAGCCTATCAGAGCAAGACGGGGATCGCCGGCTATACGCTGATCTATAATTCCCGCCATCTGGCGCTGGCGGAGCATAAGCCGTTCCGTCCCGGCGAGAAGAATACGCCGAAGGTGACCATCGTGGAGAAGATGAAGAGCCGGGTCATGGTAGGCGACACGGATCTGGGCGTGGAGCTGCGGGAAAGGATCGAGGATCTGAAGCAGCTGCTGGCCGCCTACCGGGAAGGGACGATCAAGGAGCCGGGGCGGTAGCGGACAGCGCCCGCGCGGAACCGCTTGCCCTGTGCCTGTGCGGAACCGCTTTGGCCTGCGCCCGCGCGGAACTGCTTTGGCCTGCGTCCGCGCGGAACCGCTTTGGCCTGCACCCGCGTGGAACCGCTTTGGCCTGCGCCCGCGCGGAACCGCTTAGGCCTGCGCCTGTGGGGGGCAGTTTCGGCTCTGTCTGCGCGGCCTCCGCTTTACGTTAGGGAATATTTATGGTATAATCGAAGTACTTTTTATAAGATAAAGGAGTTTCGAATGAACAAAGAAGAGTTCATCCAGGCTCTGCGCCGCGATCTGTCAGGCGACGTGCCGCAGAACGTTCTGGAAGAGAATGTGCAGTATTATCGCGAATATATCGACGGAGAGGTCGCCAAAGGCCGCTCCGAGGAAGAAGTGGTCGGGGAGCTGGGCACGCCCAGACTGATCGCCAAGAATATCGAGGATACGACGGAGATGGACGAGGAGGAGGCCGAAGGGCAGCGTTTTACTGACCGGGGCTATGGAGATACCTATTCCGCCGGCGGAAGCTCCTACGGCAGTTCCGGGGGCGGCTATGATGAGCGCGGCGCCGGAGAGCGCGGCTCATTCCATCTGTTCGACCTGAGCAAATGGTACGGAAAGCTTTTGGTGGCGCTGATCGTATTCGCCGTGATCTATCTGTTCTTTGTGATCGTCGGCGGGATCTTCTCGCTGCTGGCTCCATTCCTGGTACCGATCCTGCTGATCTGGCTGCTCGTCAGCATCATCCGCGGCTCCGGCCGACGATGACGGCTTCGGAGCGGAATACTGCGGTTTTACTGGCGTTTTGAGAGCTGCATATGGGAAACACCGAACGGGTTTTGCCTGTCCGGTGTTTTTTTGCGTCTTTTTTAACTTTTATTATTGACAAAGTAACAGAAAAGAAATATAATCATTTTTGGATTTAACAAATTTGTAACAGATTTGCCTAAGATTGGAAATGATTTTAATGAAACGGAAATTATTGGCAGGAGTTTTCCTGTTTGCGGTCCTGGCCGCGGCGGTTCCCGGCGGAGCCAGAGAAGCGGAGGCCGCGGGATACATAGGAACCGTTGAGACCAGCTCTTCCTACCGGCTGAAGATCGAGGCCCCTGCGGTAACGGTCTACAGCGAACCGAATATTTTCTCCGGGGAAGCGGCGGAGACGCACGCCAGCCAGGTATACGATGCGAAGGCAGCCGGCGACGGCTGGGCGGAGATCACGTCCGGTTCCGGGAAAGGCTATGTAAGACTTTCCGACGGAGCGGTTCTTCTGGAGGTCACGCAGGAGACGGTGAACGAAGAGGCGGTCATGCGGGAGAAGATCGTGAACTACGCGCTTCAATTCGTCGGCGGCAGATACGCCTGGGGCGGTACGGATCCCCATACCGGCGTTGACTGCTCGGGCTTCACCGCCTACGTGATGCGCCATGCGGCCGGAATCAGCCTGAGCCACAGCTCGCGGGCGCAGGCCGGGGAAGGCAGGAGAGTGAATGCGCCGAAGCCGGGAGATCTGATCTTCTACAGCGGAGGCGGCACGATCGACCATGTGGCGATCTATATCGGGAACGGTCAGGTCGTCCATGCTTCTTCCAGGAAGACTGGGATCAAGATATCCGCGTGGGATCACCGCACGCCGGTACGCATCGTGGACGTGCTGTCTTAGGACTGCCGGAACGGGCGGAAGCCGGATACAGGAAGAATAACGGGGGGAGACAGTAAGATGAAGAGCAGAATGCAGTACAGAACATGGATCGCCGTATGCGGCCTGTGCATGGCGCTTTCGGGAGCCGGGCAGGCGTACGCGGCTAATTATGAGGATATGGGAGGACCGCTTTCGAGCGAAGGATATATAGCGTATGTCCCGGCGGACAGCGCGGATATCTATGTGTCGATGGACTCCTGGGATATTCTGCAGACCGCGCCGGCCGGAGAGAGCTTCCCGATTACGGGAACCGAGGGCGACGGGTGGATGGAGATCCGCGTGGGCGACGGCGTCGGCTATGTGTCCGACCAGCAGGTGACCATATACAGCGAAGAGGAGTGGGAGGCCGTGCAGCAGGACGCTGCGTTCCAGGCCCAGGAGCAGGCGGCCGCGGCGGATACCCTGCGCCAGCAGGTCGTCAATTATGCGCTTCAGTTCGTGGGATGCCGGTATGTGTACGGCGGTACCGACCCTCATTCGGGGGTGGATTGCTCCGGTTTCGCCCGTTACGTCATGCAGAATGCGGCAGGGGTCTGGCTGGACAGGACGTCGGCCTCCCAGGCGTGCCAGGGCGTAACCATAAGCGCGGATCAGATCCAGCCGGGCGATCTGGTGTTTTACAGCAGCGGCGGACGCGTCAACCACGTGGCGATCTATATCGGGAACGGTCAGATCGTTCACGCCTCCACGGAGAGGACTGGGGTCAAGGTCTCCAACTGGACCTACCGTTCGCCGGTTCGGATCGCCAGAGTGCTCGGAGTCTGACGGGCCGATCGTCGGGTACGATCAAAAAATGTGTATAGATTTCGTTTGCGGGGCCATACTACTCCTGTAACAAATAATTTTCATGTCAGGAGGCACCAAGATTATGGCAAAGAACAGCTACGAAACGGATGAGTCCAGAAACAGCCAGAACAACAGTCAGAATAATGGCCAGCATGGCACCGGCAGCAGCCAGAACAACAGCCAGAACGGCACAGGTAAGAACGGCAGCAAGAACTGCAGCGGCAGCAGCAACCGCTAAGCTCTCTAAGCATGAGCCGCCCTATCCGTCAGGATGGGGCGGTTCTTTGCGTCCGAGGAACGGATGAGCGCTGCGTCTGCGGGCGATGCAGGCGGCGAACGACCGCGGAACGGATGAGCGCTGCGTCTGCGGGCGATGCAGGCGGCGAACGACCGCGACCGCAAGCATGTTCCGGTGACAGGGAGATGCGGCGGACACGCAGGGCCGGCTGTCCGCATATACTGTCAGTAAAAAGAGGACAGGAAAACAGAATGCGCTATCTGATCATAAGTATGCGGGAGCTGGAATACTGGATCGAGACGGGACGGCAGATGTATCTGGTGGACCTGCGGGGGCGGGACGCCTATGAAAAGAGCCATCTGGAGGGCGCGGTGAACATTCCCTTCGACGAGCTGGAGGAGCGGCTGGAGGAGCTGCCCGCGGGGCTTCCGCTGGTGTTCTACTGCGTCCGGGGAAGTCAGAGCATGCTGGCCTGCAACCATCTGAGCGACAGGGGATATCAGGTGGTCAATGCGGCGGGCGGGCTGAACGCTTACCGCGGCCGGCATCTGGTTACGATGAAATAGGTTTCTTTTGCGAAATCGGGCCGGCAGACGAATCTTGAGTTGACAGAATGGACGGCCGGCTATAAAATATAGCCAGTTGAAACCTGACGGAATATGATAGCGCCGCGGCAGCGGCGTCTGGCAGACAGAGAGGGACATTTGTGAGGAAACGGTTCGATATCATCACGCCATGCCATTTCGGGCTGGAGGCGGTGCTGAAGAGGGAAATCATCGATCTGGGCTACGAGCCGTCGCTGGTGGAGGACGGCCGCGTCACCTTCCCCGGCGACGGAGAGGCAGTCTGCCGGGCGAATATATTCCTGCGGACAGCGGAGCGGGTGCTTGTGAAGGCGGGAAGCTTTCAGGCCGGGACATTCGACGAACTGTTCGAGAATACGAGGGCGATCCCATGGGAGGAATTCCTTCCGAGGGACGGCCGGTTCTGGGTGGCCAAGGCTTCCTCGGTCAAGAGCAGGCTGTTCAGTCCGTCGGACATCCAGCGGATCATGAAGAAAGCCATGGTGGAGCGGATGAAGGCGGCCTACAGGACGGACATACTGCCCGAGACCGGACAGAGCTATCCGATCCGGGTCTTCCTCTATAAGGATCAGGTGACGATCGGCATCGATACGACCGGGGATTCCCTGCATAAGCGGGGCTACCGGACGGAGGCTGGCAAGGCGCCGATCTCCGAGACCCTGGCGGCTGCGCTGATCCTTCTGACGCCCTGGAAGGGCAGTCGGATCCTGGTGGATCCCTTTTGCGGCAGCGGGACATTTCCCATCGAAGCGGCGATGATGGCCGCGAATATGGCTCCGGGGAAGAACCGGACGTTTCTGGCGCAGACCTGGGAGAATCTGGTGCCCGCCGCCCTCTGGGACGACGCCTTCGAGGAGGCGGAAGAGCTTGTGGATCTGTCGGTGGAGACCGACATTCAGGGCTATGACATCGATGGGGAGATCATGAAGACAGCCAGAGCCAATGCGGCGCGGGCCGGCGTGGAGAAGCTGATCCATTTGCAGCAGAGGCCGTTAAGCGCGCTGAGCCATCCGAAGAAATACGGCTTCCTGATCACGAATCCGCCTTACGGGGAACGGCTTGAGGAGAAGGAGAACCTGCCGGAGCTCTACCGGGAGCTGGGCCGGAAGATCCGCCAGCTGGACAGCTGGTCCGCCTACGTAATCACGGCCTATGAGGACGCGGAACGGTATATCGGCCGGAAGGCGGATAAGAACCGGAAGATCTACAACGGTATGATAAAGACCTATTACTATCAGTATCTGGGACCGAAGCCTCCGGTGAAGAAGACAGCGCCGCAGGAGGACGGGGAGGAAGGAATCATCCATGAAACATAAGATCATCGTGGCTACCGGCAACGCCGGGAAGATGCGGGAATTCCGCATGATCCTGGCGGATCTGGGGCTTGAAATCATATCCATGAAGGAAGCGGGCGCAGAGGCGGATATCGTGGAGAACGGAAGTACATTTGCACAGAACGCCGAAATCAAGGCGAAAGCGGTCTGGGAGCGGACGGGAGATATCGTGCTGGCCGACGATTCCGGTCTGGTGGTGGATTACCTGGGCGGCGAGCCGGGCATTTATTCGGCCCGATATCTGGGAGAGGATACCTCTTATGAGGTGAAGAACCAGGTCATCATCGACCGGCTCAGGGACGCGAAGGAGGAAGAGCGGACGGCCCGGTTCGTCTGTGCCATCGCGGCGGTGCTGCCGGACGGACGCGTGTTGCATACGGAGGCTGCGGTAGAGGGCGTGATCGCCCACCGGCCGGCGGGCGAAGGCGGCTTCGGATACGACCCGATCTTCTATCTTCCGGAGTACGGACAGACGTCCGCGGAGCTTCCGGCGGAGACGAAGAACGAGATCAGCCACAGAGGCAAGGCGCTCCGCGCCATGGAACAGCTTCTGGGAAGCACGCTGGGGATCGGCAGCAGATAAGGGAGGAACTCAATGAAGATACTGGTTGTCAGCGATACCCACCGCAAGGACGACAATCTGAGACTGGTGATCGAAAGGTACAAGCCGCTCGACATGCTGATCCATCTGGGCGACGCGGAGGGAAGCGAGATGTTCATCGCCGATTGGGTGAACCCGGGCTGCCGGATGGAGATGGTGTTGGGGAACAATGATTTCTTCTCCATGCTGGACCGGGAGCGGGAGATTGTGCTGGGCAAACACCGGGTCCTGCTGACCCACGGGCATTATTACGGCGTTTCCATCGGTCCGGAGGGTCTGGCGGACGAGGCCAGGAGCCGCGGCTGCGACGTGGCCATGTTCGGCCATACCCATAAGCCGTATCACAATGTGATCGGCGGCGTGCTGCTTCTGAATCCCGGCAGTCTGTCCTATCCGCGTCAGGAGGGACGTCTTCCGGCTTATCTGCTTGTGGATGTGGACAGTCAGGGAGAGCTGACGTATACGCAGAAGTTTCTGGGAACGGATTTGGGGTAAGCGTTTGTCAAGCATTTCCCGAAAAAAACGGTGTCAAGCGAAAATGAAAATGTCCCGAAAATTTTTAAACATTAGCCCTGACTGCTCAGGGCTTTTG
>CANQME010000071.1 GCA_947624815.1 uncultured Lachnospiraceae bacterium
CTGAGACCACCGGTCTGTACGGTCTGGTCGTAGCCATCATTCTGATGTTCGTGAAGCCCTTCGGTTGATCGGAGGAGGCTGACAGGAACAGGAAGGAGGCTTGGCCATATTGGAACTTAACAGATTAATAGGATTTGATCCGCAGCTGCTTTCCGAACTGTTTTTTACTGCAATCAACATTTTCGTCCTGTTCTTCGGGCTGTCCTATCTGCTGTTCAACCCGGTGCGCAATATCCTGGAGAAGCGGCGCCAGAAGGTAGCCGAGGAGCTTCAGAACGCGGCCGACGACAAGAAGACGGCGGCGGAGCTTAAGGCCGAGTATGAGGCGAAGCTCCGCGACGTATCCAGGGAAGCCGACGAGATCCTGGAGGAGGCCCGCAGGAAGGGCAAGGCCAGAGAAGCGGAGATCATCGAGGAAGCGAAGGCGGAGGCCGCCAGGATCATCGCGCGGGGCAGCCGCGAGGTGGAGCTGGAGCGCAGGAAAGCCATGGACGACATGAAGCAGGAGATCGTAGCCATCGCGTCGCTGATGGCGGGCAAGGTCGTTTCCGCGTCCATTGATACCACGGTGCAGGATTCCCTGATCGAGGAGACTCTGAAGGAAATGGGTGAGAGCACATGGCAAAGTTAGTATCGAAGGTATACGGCGACGCGCTTCTTGCAGCGGCTCAGGAGAAGGGGACGCTGGACGGGGTCTATGAGGAGGTCTGTGCGCTCCTTACGGTGTTTACGGAGCATACGGATCTGATCCAGCTTCTGAACCACCCGCAGGTGGTGAAGGAAGAGAAGCTGCAGATCGTGGAGAATATCTTTGCCGGCCGGGTCTCGCCGGAGCTTCTGGGCTTTCTGACCACGGTGGTGGATAAGGGAAGGCAGACGGAGATTCCCGCCATTTTCCGTTACTTCATCGGTTGTGTGAAGGAGATGAAGGGGATCGGCATCGCCACGGTGACCACGGCGGTGGAGCTGTCCGAAGCGCAGAAGGCGCAGGTGGAGGAGAAGCTTCTGGCGACCACCCAGTACAGCTCCTTCGAGACGGACTACCGGGTGGATCCGTCGCTGATCGGCGGCATGGTGATCCGCATCGGGGACCGCGTCGTGGACAGCAGTATCAGAAGCAGGCTGGATGATCTGAGAAAACAGCTTTTGGATGTGCAGCTAGGCTGACCGCGCCGGTTCTTCGCGGAACGCAGGCGCGGCGCACGAGTGTAATTTAGATTAGCAGAGAAAGAGGTGCAAACCTTCATGAATTTGAGACCGGAAGAAATCAGCTCTGTGATCAAGGAGCAGATCGAGAAATATTCGACCCGGCTTGACGTGTCCAATGTAGGAACCGTCATCCAGGTGGCCGACGGCATTGCCCGCATCCACGGTCTTGAGAACGCCATGCAGGGAGAGCTTCTGGAGTTCCCGGGAGAGATCTTCGGCATGGTGCTGAACCTGGAGGAGGACAATGTAGGCGCGGTTCTGCTGGGCGACACCAGCCGGATCCGCGAGGGGGATACGGTGAAGACCACCGGCCGTGTGGTAGAGGTTCCGGTAGGCGACGCCATGACCGGGCGCGTCGTCAACGCCCTGGGACAGCCCATCGACGGCAAGGGTCCCATCGAGACGGATAAGTACCGCCGGATCGAGCGTGTTGCCCACGGCGTCATTGAGAGAAAATCCGTCGATACGCCGCTTCAGACCGGCATCAAGGCCATCGACGCCATGATCCCCATCGGCCGGGGACAGCGCGAGCTGATCATCGGCGACCGTCAGACCGGCAAGACGGCCATTGCCGTCGATACGATCATCAATCAGAAGGGCGAGAACGTCCACTGTATCTATGTAGCCATCGGCCAGAAGGCGTCGACGGTGGCTAATATCGTGAAGACGCTGGAGGAATTCGGCGCGATGGACTATACTACCATCGTGGTGTCCACGGCGTCCGATCTGGCTCCGCTGCAGTACATCGCGCCTTACGCCGGATGCGCCATCGGCGAAGAGTGGATGGAGAACGGCGAGGACGTGCTGGTCATTTACGACGATCTGAGCAAGCATGCGGCGGCGTACCGGACGCTGTCCCTGCTTCTGAAGCGTCCCCCGGGGCGCGAGGCTTATCCCGGCGACGTGTTCTACCTGCATTCCAGGCTTCTGGAGCGGGCGTCCCGTCTGTCGGATGAGCTGGGCGGCGGTTCGCTTACGGCGCTGCCGATCATCGAGACCCAGGCGGGCGACGTGTCCGCTTACATTCCGACCAACGTGATCTCCATTACCGACGGCCAGATCTATCTGGAGACGGAGATGTTCAATTCCGGCTTCCGTCCGGCGATCAACGCCGGTCTGTCCGTGTCCCGTGTCGGCGGCGCGGCCCAGATCAAGGCCATGAAGAAGATCGCGGCTCCGATCCGTGTGGAGCTGGCGCAGTACAGGGAGCTGGCTTCCTTCGCCCAGTTCGGCTCCGAGCTGGACGCGGCGACGACCGAGCAGCTGGCTCAGGGCGAGCGGATCCGCGAGGTATTCAAGCAGCCCCAGTACAAGCCGATGCCGGTGGAGTACCAGGTCATCATCATTTACGCGGTGACCCGCAGGCACCTGCTGGATATCCCGACGGACCGGATCCAGGAGTTCCAGGAGAAGCTGTTCCGGTTTATCGACACCAAATATCCGGAGATCCCGGCGGAGATCCGGAAGACCCGCGTGATCTCCGATGAGACGGATGCGCTTCTGGCGAAGGCGATCGAGGAGTGCAAGGCGCAGGCCTAGAGGCGCCGCAGCCCGGCCCGGGCCGGGGGCGGCAGACCGGAAGGAAAGAGGCAGGTGACAGAGCATGGCAACCATGAGAGATATCAAGCGCCGGCGCGACAGTATCCAGAGCACGGAGCAGATCACGAAGGCGATGAAGCTGGTGGCGACGGTGAAGCTGCAGAAGTCCAGGACGAAGGCGGAATCGGCGAAGCCGTATTTTGACCTGATGTACGACACCATGAGCTCCATCATCAGCAGATCCGGCCAGATCCGGCACAGGTATCTGCAGGCCGGTGGGTCGCCGAAGAAGGCGGTCATTGCGATCACGTCCAACCGCGGTCTGGCGGGCGGCTACAACAACAACATCGTCAAACTGGTGAACGGATCGCTTCCGGCGGAGGATACGGTGGTGTACGCCATCGGACGCAAGGGACGCGACGGACTGGCCCTGAGAGGCTTTTCCATCGGCGGCGATTATTCGGAGGTCATCAACGATCCGCTCTATCAGGACGCGGCGGAGCTGACCGAAGTGCTCCTGGAAGCGTTTACCCGCGGGGAGATCGGAGAGATCTATCTGGCGTTTACGTCGTTTAAGAATACGGTAGTGCATATTCCCACGCTTCTTAAGCTGCTTCCGGTGGAGCTGCCTGAGCGGGAGGGGAAGGCGGACGGCGCGGAACCGAAGGCGCGGGCCATTATGGATTATGAGCCGGACGACGAGACCGTGCTGGACGCCATTGTTCCGAAGTATATGAGCAGCCTGATCTACGGCGCGCTTCTGGAATCGCTGGCCAGCGAGAACGGAGCCCGTATGACGGCCATGGATTCGGCGACCAGCAACGCGGAGGAGATGATCGAAGATCTGAGCCTCCAGTATAACCGGGCGCGTCAGGGCGCGATCACCCAGGAGCTGACGGAGATCGTGGCCGGAGCCAATGCGATCGGCGGCTGACGGAGCAAGACGGACGGAACCGGAGAAGCCGGTTCGCAGCACCGGAACAGGGCGGACGGAGCCGGAGAAGCCGGTTCGCAGCACCGGAGCCGGACGGCCATAGCCGGAGAGGCCGGTTCGTGACGCAGACCGGTGCGGCCCCTTCGGATCATAGAATATATGCATGCGGCCTGCTGTACCCGGCGGGCGGCATAGTATGAATAAGGAGAAACAAGATGGCAGAGCAAAATGCAGGCAAGATCACACAGGTCATCAGCGCCGTGCTGGACATTAAGTTCAGCCAGGGCAAGCTGCCGGATATCAACGAGGCTGTGACCATCGCCACGAAGGACGGCGGACGCCTGGTGGCGGAGGTCTCCCAGCATCTGGGCGATGATACGGTGCGCTGTATCGCCATGGGCAGTACCGACGGTCTGACCCGCGGCATGGAGGCCGTGGCGACGGGGCGTTCGATCACGGTGCCTGTGGGGGAGAAGACCCTGGGACGTATCTTTAACGTCCTGGGAGAGCCGATCGACAATAAGGAGAAACCGGATGTGGACACCTATCTTCCGATTCACCGTCCGGCTCCCACCTTCGAGCAGCAGTCCACGGAGACGGAGATCCTGGAGACCGGCATCAAGGTCGTGGATCTTCTGTGCCCCTATCAGAAGGGCGGCAAGATCGGCCTCTTCGGCGGCGCCGGCGTCGGCAAGACGGTGCTGATCCAGGAGCTGATCCGCAACATTGCCACCGAGCACGGCGGTTACTCCGTGTTCACCGGCGTCGGCGAGCGTACCCGCGAGGGCAACGATCTCTATCACGAGATGACAGAGTCCGGCGTTATCAATAAGACTACCATGGTATTCGGTCAGATGAACGAGCCGCCGGGGGCGCGTATGCGCGTGGGCCTGACGGGTCTGACCATGGCCGAGTATTTCCGCGATGTGGGCGGCAAGGACGTGCTGCTTTTCATCGACAATATTTTCCGTTTCACCCAGGCCGGTTCCGAGGTGTCCGCCCTTCTGGGGCGCATGCCTTCCGCCGTGGGCTACCAGCCCACGCTGCAGACGGAGATGGGCGCCCTGCAGGAGCGCATCACCTCTACGCGGAACGGTTCCATCACGTCGGTCCAGGCCGTGTACGTGCCTGCCGACGACCTGACGGACCCGGCTCCGGCCAATACGTTCGCCCATCTGGACGCTACCACGGTTCTGAGCCGTTCCATCGTGGAGCTGGGCATCTATCCGGCGGTGGACCCGCTGGAGTCCACCTCCCGCATCCTGGATCCGCGTATCGTGGGCGAGGAGCATTACGAGGTGGCCCAGAGAGTGATCCAGGTACTGCAGAAGTACAAGGAACTGCAGGATATCATCGCCATGCTGGGCATGGACGAGCTGTCCGAGGAAGACAAGCTGACGGTAGCCCGCGCCAGAAAGGTACAGAGATTTCTGTCCCAGCCGTTCTTCGTGGCCGGACAGTTTACCGGCCTGGAGGGCCGCTATGTGCCTGTCAGTGAGACGATCCAGGGCTTTAAGGAAATCCTGGACGGCAAGTACGACGACGTGCCCGAGGGATATTTCCTCAACGCCGGCAACATCGACGACGTGCTGGCGAAGGTGAAGGGCTGAGCGCGGACGGCTGACGCTGCGCTGACGGCAGACAGGAGGATTCAGAATGGCTGAGCTGTTCAGATTAAAGGTGGTCACTCCCGACCGTATTTTCTATGACGGCGACGTGTCCATGGTCGAGCTGACCACCACCGAAGGCGATATCGGCGTCTACGCCAACCACATCCCCGCCACCGCCATCGTGGCCCCGGGGCTTCTGAAGATCCACGGGGAGGACGGGCAGGTGCAGAAGGCGGCGTTAATGTCCGGCTTTATCGAGATCCTGCAGCGTCAGGTGACGGTCATGGCCGAGGTGGCCGAGTGGCCGGAGGATATCGACGTGAAGCGCGCCGAGGAAGCCCGGATACGGGCGGAGCGGCGGCTGAAGGACCGTTACCCCGGTACGGATGTGATGAGAGCGGAGCTGGCGCTTAAGAGGGCCATCGTCCGTCTGGAGACGAAGGCAAAGTAGCTTCGCCGGGATACCAAAGATAAATTCAAAAGAGAAGTGGGGGAATATCGACTATGAAGGATACGACATTAGTCATCATGGCCGCAGGCATCGGCAGCCGTTTCGGCGGTGGCATCAAGCAGCTGGAGCCGGTAGGACCCGGCGGCGAGATCATTATGGATTATTCGATCTACGACGCGGTCAGGGCCGGATTCAACAAGGTGGTGTTCATTATCCGCAGGGACCTGGAGAAGGACTTCCGGGAGATCATCGGCAACCGCATCGAGAAGCTGGTGCATGTAGAGTACGCCTATCAGGAGCTTTCGGATCTTCCGGCCGGCTTTGCGGTGCCGGAGGGACGCAAAAAGCCCTGGGGAACGGGCCAGGCCGTTTTAAGCATCAAGGGCATTGTGAACGAGCCGTTCATGGTGATCAACGCCGACGACTATTACGGGCAGGAAGGGTTCAGGCGCCTTCATGATTATATGGCGGACCGGATGGATGAATCCGGCGGCGTCTACGATATGTGCATGGGCGGATTTCTGCTGGGGAACACCTTAAGCGAGAACGGGGGCGTTACCCGCGGCGTCTGCAGCGTGAGCGGCGACAGCTATCTGGAGACCGTGGTGGAGACCTACGATATCCAGAAGACGGCAGACAGTATCACGGCGAAGGACGAGGCTGGCGCACCGGTTCGCGTACCGGACGGCTGCCATGTGTCGATGAATATGTGGGGACTGCCGGCTGCATTTCTGAATGAGCTGGAAGCCGGATTCCCGGAATTCCTGGCCTCGCTGAAGGAAGGCGACATCAAATCCGAATACCTTCTTCCCTCCGTCATCAACCGGCTGGTGAGCGGCGGACGGGCCCGGGTGAAGGTCATTGAGACTCCGGATAAATGGTTCGGCGTCACATACAGGGAAGACAAGCAGGCAGTAGTGGACTCCCTCCGCGCGCTGATCGCGGCAGGGGTCTATCCGGAGAGATTGTTCGAGTGAAAAGATGAAGTTCGTAAAGAGAGCTGCCATCCTGGCCGGGATCTTTCTGGCCGCGGTTGGTATTTATCTGGTCATATCCTGGAATCGCGCGGATGAGTCAGAGACGGTGTACACCTTAATGGAGGCGCCGTCTCTGCCTGTCGTGTATGCGGAAATGTACGGCTCGGAGGCCAACCGCCTGGCCGGCTATACGCAGGAGATGGACGTGTCGGCAGCCCGGGACAGCCTGGTGATCCTGCCGGAGGACAGACGGCTCCCTCTTATGATCCATGAATACGGCTCGGTTCCGCTTTCGGTCAGCTATGATATCCGGAGTCTGGACGGACAGCGCCTGGTGGAACGCAGTCAGGCGGAGGAGATGGCCGCAGGAGACGGGGTGGGACGCGTCACGCTCCCGATCCAGAACCTGATCAGTCAGGGGACGGAGTACCTTCTCCATATCCGTCTGGAGACCGAGCTTCACGGGCAGCTCCATTACTATACCAGGATCCTCTGGCCGGAGGCAGACTACGGGGAGGAGATGCTGGCCCTGGCCAGAGAGTTCTCCACGAAGACGTTTGACGAGGCGGAGGCGGCGTCGCTGGTTACCTATCTGGAGACCACCGATACCGCGGACAATTCCTCTCTGGGGGATGTCACGCTGAAGTCCAGCTTCTCCCAGATCACCTGGGCGGGCCTCGATATGGTGCCGGTGGGAGACATGCAGGCGACGCTTACGGAGCTGAACGGCATCATGGGACAGGTCCGCGTGACCTATCAGGTGAGCCGCCAGGCCGGGGACGGGCAGACGGAGCTTTATGACGTGGAAGATTATTATACCATGAGATGGGATGAGAAGCGGATCTATCTTATGGATCTCAAACGGACCACCCGTCAGGTATTCGCGGGAAGCCGCGGGGATTTCTCCGGTAAGCGGATCCTTCTGGGTATCGGCACCGACGACGCCGTGAAACGGGTGAGAAGCAGCGGCGGGCGGTATCTGGCGTTTGTGTTCAACCGGGATCTGTGGCTTTACGATCAGGAAGGAAGCGCTGCGGTCAAGCTGTTCTCCTTCCGGTCCGAGGCGGACGATACGGGACGCAGCGGCTACGACCGGCATGACATCGAGATCCTGTCCGTGGACGACGAGGGACGCGTCAGATTCCTGGTCTACGGGTATATGAACCGCGGGGTTCACGAGGGCAGCCAGGGAATCAGCATCTGCCATTACGATCCGGACCGGCGCGGGGCCATCGAGGAGGATTTCTTCATCCCGTCTTCGGAATCGTTTGACGAGCTGCGGGAGGATGTAGGCCGGCTGTGCCATCTGAGCGGCCAGGATATGTTCTATCTGTTCCTGGACAGGGCGGTCTTCGCCGTGGATCTGACCAGCGACGAGTATATGGTGGCGGCCCAGAACCTGATCGAGGGAGCCTATGCGGTCAGCGAAGATCAGACCCGCTTTGCCTGGCAGGACAGCCAGACCCCGGAAGGGACGAAGATCATTCATCTGCTGAACCTGGAGACGGGCGTGAAGCAGGAGATCTCCGCGCCCGAAGGAACGCTTCTGTGTACGCTGGGATTCGTGCAGGGCGACTTCGTCTACGGCAAGGCGGAGGAAGGAACGAAATGGACGCGGAACGGAAGGACGAATGCGGCGCCGCTGTACGCCGTTGAGATCGTCGACGATACGCTGGAGAACCAGTCAAGCTATACGCCGTCCGGAATGTACATTACGAATGTGAGCGTGGAGGAGGCCCGCATCCATCTGGACCGCCTCACGAAAACGGGAGACGACACCTATGAGTATCGCGACAGCGATACGATCGTATGCAATACGGCCTCCGATCAGACCTATATGGAGGGAATCGGCTGGTATGCGTCGGAAGACCGCAGAAAGCTCTATTTTATCCAGCTGGACCAGGATATCCGGAACGGACGCGGGGTCAGGATCTCTTCGGCCAGTCATATTTCCTGCGACCAGTCGGTGCGGCTGGAGCTTCACTCGGACGGACAGAGCCAGGAAACTCTGTTTTACGCATACGGCCGCGGCAGGCTTCAGGGCATCTATACGGAGCTTGCGCCCGCGGTACAGGCCGTCTACGACATCATGGGAATCGTGACGGACGGCGACCAGCGCATCCTGTGGGACCGCGTCAACCGGCGGACCTCAAGGTCTTTGAAGGATCCGCAGGCGCTGGCTTACGAGCTGACGAGACGGTTGGGCGACGGAAGCACCAATACCGTGACGGACGGTCTGATGCTGCTGGACGGGAGAGGACTTTCTCTTCGGGAAACGCTCTACTATATCGGTCTCGGGTATCCGGTCCTGGCGTATGTGGAGGACGGCCGAAGCCTGCTCCTGTACGGATACGACCAGTACAATGTGAATGTTCTGAACCCGGATACAGGCGAACGGTATAAGCTTGGGCTCGGCGACGGGACCGCGTATTTCGAGGACTGCGGCAACGATTTCCTGTGCGGAATCAGCATGGAATAAAGAATTTAAAATACTGGTAAGATTTTATTTACATTTTCGTCATATTTTGGTATGATATAGTCATGCGCCGGAGAAGCGCGAATTTTGACACTTTTTGGCACTGGGAGGAGAATCTCTCATGGAACAGTATATTATGAAAGGCGGGAATCCGCTGGTCGGGGATGTGGCTATCGGCGGAGCGAAGAACGCTGCGCTTGGAATTCTGGCCGCCTCTCTCATGACGGATGAGGATGTACTGATCGAGAATCTGCCGGATGTGAACGACATCAACGTGATGCTGGAAGCGATCCAGGCGATCGGCGCATCGGTGAAGCGGGTCGACCGTCATACTGTTAAGATCAACGCCGAGGGCATCAGTGATGTGTCCATCGAGGATGAATATATGCGCAGGATCCGCGCTTCGTACTATTTTATCGGAGCGCTGTTGGGTAAGTATAAGAGTGCGAGAGTACCGCTGCCGGGCGGCTGCAACATCGGCAGCCGTCCCATTGACCTTCATCTGAAGGGGTTCCGCGCTCTGGGAGCGAAGGTGGAGATCGAACGCGGGGCGGTATCCGCCCATGCCATCGATCTGGTGGGGAGCCATATCTATCTGGACAAGGTATCTGTGGGCGCGACGATCAATATCATGATGGCCGCGGCTCTGGCCGAGGGCCAGACCATCATCGAGAACGTGGCCAAGGAGCCCCATGTGGTCGACGTCGCCAACTTCTTAAACAGCATGGGAGCCAGTATCCGCGGCGCCGGTACGGATGTGATCCGTATCCGTGGAGTGCGACGCCTTCACGGCACGGAGTATGCGGTGATCCCGGATCAGATCGAAGCAGGAACCTTCATGTGCGCAGCGGCGGTGACGCGCGGCGACGTTACCCTGCGGAATGTGATCCCCAAGCATCTGGAGTCCATTTCCGCCAAGCTTAGGGAGATCGGCTGCGAGGTGTCGGAGTTTGACGACGCGGTGCGGGTGGTCGGCAGGGCCCATCAGACCCGGACCAACGTCAATACGCAGGTATATCCCGGATTTCCGACGGATCTGCAGCCTCAGATCACGGTGACCCTGGCTCTGGCCGAGGGAACCAGTATCGTGACGGAGAGTATTTTCGAGAACCGTTTCAAATACGTAGACGAACTGTCCCGGATGGGAGGCGCCGTCAAGGTGGTGGAGGGCAATGTAGCCATCGTCACAGGCGTTGAGAAGCTTACGGGAGCGCAGGTCTCGGCTCCGGATCTTCGCGCGGGCGCGGCGCTGGTGATCGCCGGGCTGGCCGCGGAGGGATACACGGTAGTGGACGATATCGAGTACATACAGCGCGGATACGAGAATTTCGAGAAGAAGCTGGCGTCTCTGGGAGCGATGATCGAGAAGGTGGATTCGGAGAAGGCGGCCCGGAAGTTCCAGCTGAAGGCAGGATGAGATCACGGGAGACAGGCAGAAGAAACCGCTTGACAGACGCAGGCGTTTTCGATAGAATCAGTACGGTAACAATTGAATAGAAAAGTGCGTAATATCCCTTATTCAGAGTGATGGAGATACATAGGATCTGTGAAGTCACGGCAACCCCGTGCACGCGCCTGCCCCGGCGGCAGGCGGAGATGGGCGGAAGGTGCCAACCTGAGCGAGTAATCGAACAATAAGAGGATTTGATGGCTGAAGTACGTTTATCAAGTCCGGAGTTCGCTGCGGACTTTTCTTTTTGCCAGACGGCGGGCGGAGCCGCGCCGGGGCAGCCGGAATACGCGGCTGCCGGCGGATCCGGAACCGTTGTCTGAGATCTCCGGGGAGGAAAGCATGGAGAAACATTTATTTACATCCGAGTCCGTGACGGAAGGACATCCGGACAAAATGTGCGACCAGATATCCGACGCGATCCTGGACGAGCTTCTGCGGCAGGATCCCATGAGCCGTGTGGCCTGCGAGACAGCGGTCACGACCGGGCTGGTGCTGGTCATGGGCGAGATCACGACCAACGCCTATGTGGACATCCAGAAGGTGGTCCGCGAGACGGTCCGCGAGATCGGCTACGACCGGGCGAAGTATGGGTTTGACTGCGATACCTGCGGCGTGATCACTTCCATCGACGAGCAGTCCGCCGATATCGCCATGGGCGTGGACCGGGCCCTTGAGGTGAAGGATGCGGCCGCCGGGGCCGGCATGCCGGAGGGAACGGCCGTGGCGCCGGTATTAAGCGAGGAGGAGATCGACGCCATCGGCGCAGGAGACCAGGGAATGATGTTCGGCTACGCGACGAATGAGACGGAGGAGTATATGCCGTACCCGATCGCGCTGGCGCATAAGCTGGCCCTGCAGCTGACCAGGGTCCGCAAGAACGGGACGTTGCCGTATCTGAGACCGGACGGCAAGACCCAGGTGACGGTGGAGTATGACGAGAACGGGAAGCCGTTCCGTCTGGAGGCGGTGGTCCTGTCCACCCAGCACGACGAGACGGTCACGCAGGAGCGGATCCACGCCGACATTAAGAGATATGTATTCGACGAGGTTCTGCCCGCAAAGATGGTGGATGCGCATACGAAGTTCTTCATCAATCCCACCGGGCGGTTCGTCATCGGCGGGCCTCACGGCGACAGCGGCCTGACGGGCCGGAAGATCATCGTGGATACCTACGGCGGCTACGCCCGCCACGGCGGCGGGGCGTTCTCCGGTAAGGACTGTACGAAGGTAGACCGGTCGGCGGCCTATGCGGCCAGATATGTGGCGAAGAATATCGTGGCGGCCGGACTGGCGGACAAGTGCGAGATCCAGCTGTCCTACGCCATCGGGGTGGCCCATCCGACGTCGGTCAGCGTGGATACATTCGGAACCGGCCGGCTCAGCGACGAGAGACTGGTGGAGATCGTAAGGGAGAACTTCGATCTGCGGCCCGCAGGGATCATTCAGATGCTGGATCTGCGCCGGCCCATCTATAAGCAGACGGCGGCGTACGGACATTTCGGAAGAAATGATCTGGATCTGCCGTGGGAGAAGCTTGACAAGGCAGAGGAGCTGAAGCGGTATCTTCAGCCCGATGCATAAACGATGCAGGCGGCGCGTTTCGCGCCGCCTTTTTTCACGCGGTTTAACCGGCCAGAGCCGTCCATATCAGGTTCACGGCGGCGCAGAGAAGGATCCCCAGTGCGGTGGGAAGCGCGGCGGCGGCAGCGGTCCATTTCCAGCTGCCGGTCTCTTTACGGATCGTCAGGCAGGTGGTGGAGCAGGGCCAGTGGAAGAGGCAGAAGAGCATCATGCAGAGCGCGGTCTTCCCGGTCCAGCCGTTGGCGGTCAGAAGGGTGAAGAGGGCGGCCGGATCCGTCATTTCCACCAGGGTGCCGGTCTGGAGGTAGGCCATGAGAATGATGGGAAGGATGATCTCGTTGGCCGGGAAACCGAGGATGAACGCGGTCAGGATCACGCCGTCCAGGCCAAGGAGGCGGGCAAAGGGATCCAGGACGCCGGTGACGGACGCCAGAAGACTCTGACCGCCGGGCCGGAGATTGGCCAGCAGCCAGATCAGGACGCCGGCAGGAGCGGCGACGGCCGCCGCCCGGCCCAGAACGAACAGCGTACGGTCGAAAACGGAGCGGACGACGACCCTGCCCAGCTGGGGGCGGCGGTAGGGCGGAAGCTCCAGCGTGAAGGAAGAGGGAACGCCCTTCAGCAGCGTCATGGACAGGAACCAGGAGCAAAACAGGGTCGCGGCGACGCCCAGAAGGATCAGGACGGTCAGCAGGAGCGCGGAGGAGAAGGAGTCTGCCAGGAAGAACAGGGTGATCAGGGTGATCAGCGTCGGGAAGCGGCCGTTGCAGGGAACCATGGAATTGGTCAGGATCGCGATCAGCCGTTCCCTGGGCGAGTCGATGATGCGGCAGCCGACGACGCCGGCGGCGTTGCAGCCAAGCCCCATCGCCATGGTCAGGCACTGCTTGCCGCAGGCGCGGCAGCGCAGGAAGGCCCGGTCCATATTGAAGGCGACGCGGGGCAGGTATCCCAGATCCTCGAGAAGGGTGAACAGCGGGAAGAAGATCGCCATAGGTGGCAGCATGACGCTGACGACCCAGGCCAGCACCCGGTAGGCGCCGTCGGTCAGCAGGCGGATCAGCGGATCCGGCACCGAAAGCCAGGTCAGCATGGCGGACAGCCGGGGTTCCATGGAGAAGAGAAAATCCCACAAAAGCCTCGAGGGAACATTGGCCCCCTCCATCGTCAGCCAGAAGACGCCGAGAAGCAGCAGGATCATGATCAGTCCGCCGGTGAAACGGCCCGTGACGATCCGGTCGATGAACTCTTCCCGCCGCCGGTAGTCGGTGCGGGTATAGCGGACGGTTTCGCGGGCCAGCTGCTTCGGGGAGAAATCAAGGCAGTCGTAACAGCCGGAGGTTCCCGCCGAATCGCATATGGCCTGATTAAGCGCAGCCAGGTCTTTGCCGCTGCGGGCGCAGCAGGGAACCACAGGGAACTGCAGGACGTCCTCCAGAAGCTTAAAGTCGATGGAAATCCCCTTTTTGCCGGCTTCGTCGCAGAGATTGACGCAGAGGATCAGGGGAATACCGCGCTCACGGACCCTGTCGACGGCGACGATCTGCTTCAGAAGCCGAAGCCCCCGTTCCAGACAGGTGGCGTCGCAGACGGCGACGATCACATCCGCTCCGCCGTTGCTTAAGAAGTCCCGGGCGGCCTCCTCCTCGCGGGAACGGGCCTCCAGCGAGTAGGTTCCCGGCAGGTCGACCAGCAGAAATTCCCGTCCGCCCTCCTTCATGATGCCCGCCGCCGGCGCGACGGTAACCCCGGCCCAGTTGCCGGTATGCTGCTTCAGCCCGGTCAGACCGTTGAAAATTGTACTCTTCCCTACATTCGGATTGCCAGCCAGTGCCACGGTAATCTGTTCCTGTTCCACGAAAACCTCCCGAATAACGGATTCAGCCTCAAGATAACCTATGAAAATCAAGAATACTGCGTGCCTGGGTATTTTATTTTTTGGGGAAATGTGGTATACTGCACGTAGGCAATGAGCAGTGCGAATCTGCGTTCCAAAGCCCGCGCGTCGTGCTTGCACGTAAGCACGGGCTTCGGAACGCAGATTCATAGGGCGAAGCCCGTGAGCGAGAAAGCCAAAGGCTTTCGAGCGCCACTGCGGCCTTCGCTCCCCCTCAAAAAAACCAAAGCCAGGAGGCCCCTTACCCTATGAAACATATAAAATCCTTACTAATAACCCTACTCCTAACCTTAACCCTCACCCTCACCCTATTCGCCCTCCCTCCCCAGTCAGCCTACGCGTCTGATACAGGAGCTGTGGAAGAAACCGAGGACTCAACCCAGGATGACGAAGAGACCTTCTTCTTTATCATGATGGGCGGCGCCCTTTTGATCGTCATTGTGGCGGTCGTGACGGCGGTGTCCACCGTATCCAGCTCCATCGCGGTAGCGGCGAACATGGATGTGGACGGAGAATAACCCGTTTTTCTGTCGATAACGGCAAAGAGCGGCGGACTGCTTCAGCCGGAAGCGGAACGCCGCTTTCTTTCTACGAAGATCTCTCTGCCGTTCTGCTCCCGAAGTCCGATCACCGCGCCCTGCGCCAGATACGCCCGCATTCCGCCGGGCCGCCCGGCCAGCACGCACTGGACTTCTTCCCCGGGCGCAAAGCCCAGATCCTGGAGCCTTCGCGCCATATCCGGCGGGCTGGCGACCCAGATTACGCGGGCCGTATCCCCGACCTCGATCTGACTCAGTGGAATCACCATTGCGTATCCCCGGAAAGTCGTACTTATGATTACTTTATGCAAACCAGAACAACTTGGTGTTGTCGCCGGAATTGAGAGAGAAGGATGAGAAGCTATGAGGTACAATGAGATTGCTTCCGGAACGTTCATAAACCGCCCGAACCGGTTTATCGCGGCCGTTTCCGTCGATGGAGAGGAGCAGACCGTTCATGTGAAGAATACCGGCCGGTGCCGGGAGCTGCTGGTGCCGGGAGCCCGCGTGGTGCTGGAGCGTCACCCGGATTATCAGAAGACCGGCCGGAAGACCGAATATTCGCTGATCGCGGTCTATAAGGGGGATATGCTGGTCAACCTGGATTCCCAGGCGCCGAACCAGGCAGCGGAAGAATGGCTGCGCAGAAACGCCGAAGACTGGGAGATCCACGGCATCCGCGAGATCCGCCGGGAGGTGACCTACGGCAATTCCCGCTTCGATCTGGCCTTTTCGACGCCGAAACGCAGCGCCTTCATGGAGGTGAAGGGCGTGACACTGGAGCGTGACGGAGTCGCCATGTTCCCGGATGCGCCCACGGAGCGGGGTCTTAAGCATCTGCTGGGTCTGATCGAGGCGGCCCGGCAGGGGTATCTGGCCTATATCCTTTTCGTGATCCAGATGAAGGGCGTCCGGTATTTTGTGCCGAATTGGGAGACTCATGCGGAATTTGCCCGGATGCTGCGTGAAGCGGACCGGCGGGGCGTCCATGTGCTGGCCTATGACTGTCAGGTGCGGGAGGACAGCCTTATGATCGACGCGCCGGTAGAGGTGCGGTGGGAATAACCGAAAATTGTATAAATTCACCGTTGCGGCCCCTGCGAAAGTATGCTAAAATCCATTCGTTGAAAAATACCTGCAGGAGCAGATCCGGCTGCGCGGGAAGCGGCGGCCGCGGCAGGGGCATCACAGCCGCAGGAAACGGCGGCGGAATGGAGCATCATTTATGAAGAATATCACATATCAGAGTACACGCGGCGGAGAGAGCGGCGTAAGCGCCTCCCAGGCGATCCTGAAGGGCATCGCGTCGGACGGAGGACTGTTCATGCCGTCGGAGATCCCGCAGCTGGACCGGCCGCTTAAGGAGCTGGCGGGCATGACCTACCAGGAACAGGCATATGAGGTCATGAAGCTGTTTCTGACCGATTTCACGGAGGAAGAGCTTCGCGACTGTATCGATAAAGCCTACGACAGCAAATTTGACACCCCCGAGATCGCGCCCCTGGTCCACGTGGGCGTGGCTTATGTTCTGGAGCTGTTTCACGGCAACACCATCGCGTTTAAGGACATGGCTCTGTCCATCCTGCCGCGGCTTATGACCGTGGCGGCGAAGAAGAACCAGGTGGACAAGGAGATCGTGATCCTGACGGCGACCTCCGGAGATACCGGCAAGGCTGCTCTGGCGGGGTTCGCCGATGTGCCGGGGACGCGGATCATCGTCTTCTATCCGAAGGACGGCGTCAGCCATATCCAGGAGCTGCAGATGGTGACCCAGAAGGGGGAGAATACCGCCGTCATCGCCATTCACGGCAACTTCGACGACGCCCAGACCGGCGTGAAGAAGATCTTCGCGGATAAGGAATACGAGAAGAGGCTGGACGCGGGCGGGTTCCAGCTGTCCAGCGCCAATTCCATCAATATCGGCCGCCTGATCCCCCAGATCGTTTACTATGTCCACGCTTACGCGGAGCTTCTGAACTGCGGCGGGATCGAGGACGGAGAGGAGATCAATTTCGTCGTGCCGACCGGCAACTTCGGCAATATCCTGGCCGGATACTTCGCGAAGCGGATGGGCGTGCCGGTGAAGACGCTGTACTGCGCTTCCAATGACAATAAGGTTCTGTATGATTTCTTCACCACGGGCGTTTACGATAAGAACCGCGATTTCATGCTGACCATGTCCCCGTCCATGGATATCCTGGTATCCAGCAACCTGGAGCGTCTGCTTTATCTGAGCACCGGCTGCGACGCGGCGAAGACGGCGAAGCTGATGAAGGAGCTGGCGGAGACTGGACGCTACACGGTAACGAAGAAAATGCAGAAGTATATGAAGGATTTCGTCGGGGGCTATGCGACGGAGGAGCAGGACGCGGAGGTGATCCGCTACCTGTACCGGAAGCGCGGGTATGTGATGGATACCCATACCGGCGTGGCCGCCGCGGTCTGGAAGGCCCATTGGGACGAAACGGGCGATCAGACGAAGACGGTCATCGTGTCCACGGCCAGTCCCTATAAGTTCTCCAAGTCCGTACTGGAGGCGATCCAGGGGCCGATGCTTTTGACCGATGATTTCGCCATTGCCGGGGAGCTGGAGAACATTTCCCACGTACCGGTGCCGAAGGCGGTGACGGAGCTTAAGACCGCTGAGATCCGCCATAAGACGGAGTGCGATGTGGCGGATATGGAGGCGGCGGTGAGCAGGGTGCTGGGCATCTGAGTCCGTCCCTGCATGGTGAAATAAGTTGTCCGCCGGTGAAAAATATTCTTTTCAAATGGTAAGATATGGTGTATACTGTTAGCAGAATTTTGGTGCGCGGCACCGAAGTGATAATTTAAGAATATGGAGGTATCATCATGTTAGTATCTGCAACAGAGATGCTCAGGAAGGCAGTGGAAGGCCATTATGCAGTTGGCCAGTTCAACATCAATAACCTGGAGTGGACTAAGTCCATCCTGCAGACGGCTCAGGAGCTGCAGTCCCCGGTGATCCTTGGCGTATCCGAGGGAGCAGGCAAGTATATGACCGGCTTTAAGACCGTAGCCGCCATGGTTGGGGCGATGATCGATGAGATGGGAATTACCGTTCCTGTAGCCACCCATCTGGATCACGGCACCTACGACGGCTGCTATAAGTGCATCAAGGCAGGATTTTCTTCCATTATGTTCGACGGTTCCCACTATCCCATCGATGAGAACGTAGCGAAGACCAAGGAGCTGGTCGCCATCGCTCATGCCATGGGCATCTCCATCGAGGCTGAGGTAGGCGCCATCGGCGGCGAGGAAGACGGCGTAGTCGGTATGGGCGAGTGCGCGGATCCCGACGAGTGCAAGATGATCGCCGATCTGGGAATCGACTTCCTGGCGGCAGGCATCGGCAACATCCACGGCAAGTATCCGGCTAACTGGAAGGGCTTAAGCTTTGAGACTCTGGCCGCCATCAAGGCGAAGACCGGCGATATGCCTCTGGTTCTTCACGGCGGTACCGGCATCCCGGCAGACATGATCCGCAAGGCGATCGATCTGGGCGTTGCGAAGATCAACGTGAACACCGAGTGCCAGCTGTCCTTCGCAGCCGCGACCCGCAAGTATATCGAAGAGGGCAAGGACGAGCAGGGCAAGGGCTATGACCCGAGAAAGCTTCTGGCTCCGGGCGCAGCCGCTATCAAGGAGACGGTCAAGGAGAAGATGGAGCTGTTCGGATCCGTTGGCAAGGCATGAGAATTTTCTTCAAAAAGTACTTGCATTTTCCCCAAAAAGGGAGTATCTTAATGTAGTGAAGAACGACGGCGTTCTCCCTGTGACGGGGAGGACGCCTTCTTTTGTCTCTTGGGGGCGCCCCGAACGCGTTCCGCGGGGGCGGCCGAAAGCCGCCGCCGGCAAGAGCAGAAAAAGGAGAGGATGGAAAAACTATGAGCGAAGTAGTAAATGTTGCTGAGATCTTCGGCAAGAACGTGTTCAATGAGACCGTTATGAAGGAACGGCTTCCCAAAAGCGTCTTTAAGAAGCTGAAGAGAACGATCGAGGACGGCACGGAGCTGGATCCGTCTATCGCCGATGTGGTGGCCCATGCGATGAAGGACTGGGCGATCGAGCGGGGCGCGACCCATTACACCCACTGGTTCCAGCCGCTGACCGGAACCACGGCGG
>CANQME010000072.1 GCA_947624815.1 uncultured Lachnospiraceae bacterium
AGCTCGTCGTGGGTGCCCCGCTCGATGATGCGGCCCTGATCCATGACCAGGATCATATCCGCGTCCTTGATGGACGAGATCCGGTAGGCGATGACGAATACGGTGCAGCCCTTGGACTCCTGGATATTCTTTAACTGCTTCTGGATGTAGCTCTCGGTCTCCATATCCACGGCCGAGGTCGTGTCGTCCAGGATCAGGATCGCCGGATCCTTCAGAAGCGCCCTCGCCAGCGAGATCCGCTGCTTCTGGCCGCCGGACAGTCCCACGCCCCGCTCGCCCACGATGGTGTCGTAGCCGTCGGGCATTTCCTTAATGAAATGATTGGCGTCCGCCATGACCGCCGCCTGATGGACCGCCTCGAAATCGCAGTCAGGCCGTCCGTAGGCGATATTTCCCTCGATCGTATCGGAGAACAGGAACACCTCCTGCATGGCCATGCCGATGTTGTCCCGGAGGTTATAGAGGTCGTGCTGCCGCACGTCCATGCCGTCGATCAGCACCTGCCCCGAAGTCGTATCGTAGAAGCGGCACAGCAGGTTCATAAGCGTGGATTTGCCGGAACCGGTCGTACCGATGATGCCGACGGTCTGGCCCGGCTCCACCTTGAAATTGATATCCGACACCAGCTCGGCGCCGTCGTCCGCCTGATAGGCCACGTCCCTGAATTCCACGCCGCCCCTAAGCTTCTCATGGATCCCGCCGACGCGGGGCGACAGCACCCGGGGTTCCTCGCTGTAGGTAGCGTAGATCTTCTCCACGGAGGTCGTGAAATTCTGCACGTCGTTGACCCACCATCCGGCCATGCGCAGCGGGTTGTTCAGCATCCAGAGGTAACCGTTGACCTTCACCATGTCGCCCAGGGTGATCTCCTCCTGGATAACCATGTAGCCGCCCACCAGCATCAGGATCACGTTCAGCGCATAGGAAAGGATCTCGAAGTTGGGCACGTATTTGCTCCAGATCTTCGACGCGCGGACCTGGCAGTCGCGGAACTTGTCGTTCTCCGCGTTGAACTTGCCGATCTCATAATCCTCCTTGGCGAACGCCTTCACCACCCGGTTGCCGCTGATATTCTCCTGAACGAACGCGTTCAGCGAGGAAAAGCACTCACGGTTCTTCCGGAAAGCCGGACGCACTCTGGTCGCCTGCATATAGGTGTTGACAGCAGTAAACGGAAGAACCGTGAGCATCATAAGAGCCAGCTTCACATTGACCGTGAACACCATCATCAGCGCGAAGATGAACAGCAGCACGTTCTGGTAGATGGTGTAGATGATCAGGGCCACGAAATGGCGGATGGCTTCCATATCGCCGGTCTGACGGCTCATCAGGTCGCCGGTCCGCTTGCGGTTATAGAAGGCGAAATCCTCCAAAAGCAGCTTCCGGTAGACGGCGTCGCGCATATCGTATAGGACGCCCTGGGAAGCGGTCTCGAAAACCAGCTGATAGGCAAAGCGCAGCGCGCCGGTCAGAAACGTCACCAGCACCAGGCAGCCCACCAGCGACGGCAGCCGCCCGTAATTGCCGGTTCCGATCACGTCGTCGATGATCACGCCGGATATGTAGGGATTCACGATGGAAAGCGCGGCGATGACGGTCGTCATGATCAGTCCCGCGACGATCAGCATCCGGTACTTTTTCAGGAATGTCAAAAACCATTTTATCGGTGTCATAATGATGCAACCTCCGTAAATGAAGCATGCGGCGGGGCCGTCCGGCGAACGGCTCTGCGGTAGGAATACCGCCGCGTTATAAAGGGTCCGCGCTGCAGGGCAGGCCCGGGACTTCATAATAAAATAATCATAATCGGGGAAAAAAGAAATGGAATATCTTGTTCAAAAGATGGCTTTTCTTGCAGTGCAGTTTTTGCTTTACAATTCCCCTTTTTGCAGTTACAATAGATGAGGTTTCCAGAGTATCCGGACAGCACATACGGAGGTGGCTGGCTGATGTGTGAGAAGAAGAATATGTTCCCCAGGGAGTTTAATCCGACCTTCCTTTTCGCGTGGAAGGGGCGGAAGCCCGGGGAGAGGGAAGAATCCCATGTTCATGATTATATGAAGCTGGTGTTCGTCATGTCCGGGCACAGCCGCTACCGGATCGAGGGGAAGGTCTACGACCTGACGGAGGGCGACGTGCTGATCATCAATCCGGGGACGAGGCACCACGCCATTCCGGAGGAGGAGGGATCCGCGCCCTGCGTGGAATTCTACCTCGGGGCCAACGATTTCCAGATCCGCGACCTGCCCGCCAACTGTCTGCCCCTGCCGGCGGACGGCTACGTCCTTCATACCGGCGGCGAGCTGCGGCAGCGCCTGGAACGGATCTGCGCGGCGCTGGAAGCGGAGAATTCGGTATACCGGCGGGGCCGGTACTACATGATGCGGTCCTATCTGGTCCAGGCCATGGTGCTGATCGTCCGCGAGCAGTGCGAGGCGGAGGAGCTGCGCAGGGGCTTCGCCTTCGAATCGGCCAACCGCAAGTACGTCGTCGAACAGATCATGAATTATTTCGAGGAGCATTACAGCGAGAAGATCTCCCTGGATCAGATCGCCGAGAATATGTACCTGAGTCCCTACTACATCTCGAAGGTATTCAAAAGCGAGACCGGCGAGGCGCCGATCCGGCACCTGATCGATATCCGCCTGTCGAGAGCGAAGGAGCTTCTGGAGAACGGCTGGGGCGGCAGCGTCAAGGAGGTGGCCGCCACCGTAGGCTACGACGACGCGTACCATTTCAGCAAGCTCTTTAAGAAGAAATACGGCATCTCTCCGCTGCAGATGAAGAAAGCCTTAAGGCCTTCGGAATAGCTTCCGCTATTCCACGGTCTTAAGGCTTTCTACCATATCTACCTTCTTCAGCTTATAATGGGCCGCGATATTGACGATCACGGAGAACAGCGCCGTCAGGGCCGCCGCCAGTACGTAAGCGTAGGGCGGCGCCGTGCGCCCGAACATGACCAGGTTGACCTCTACCGTAAGAACCAGCCAGGAGTGCAGGAATCTTCCCATCACCAGACCCAGCAGGATCCCGAACACCGTCAGGAAAATGTTCTCCCGGTACACGTAGGCGGTAGTCTCCCGGTCATAGAAGCCCAGCACCTTCAGGGTCGCCAGCTCCCGGGTCCGCTCGGTAATATTGATGTTTGTCAGGTTATAGAGAACCACGAAGGCCAGGGCCGCCGCCGCCACGATGATGATGACGACCGCGTAGTCGATGGCGTTCATGCTGTCCGTGAAGCTGTCGCGGATCGTGGCGATGTAGGAGTAGGATGTGACCGCGTCCATCTCCATCAGAACCACCGACACCTGCTCCGACTGAGCCAGACCGGCGTCGTCATGATACCGGATCATGGCCACGTTCTTTTCCGGCCGTTCGCCGAACAGACTCTCATAGACATCTGTGGACAGATAGACGTAATGCTGGACATAGTTTTCCACAATATCGGAAACCGTGGCCGTAACGCGCTCGTCGTCCTTCTCCAGCGTGATCGTATCCCCTGCCCGGACATCGAGAAGCTCCGACAGCTTCTCGCTGATCAGGACGCCGCCGTCCGGCAGAAGCACTTCTTCATCGTCCAGCCGGTGGCGCAGGTCGACGAATTTCGTGAATTCCTCCATGTCCCCGATAGCGAACAGGTTCACGTCGTAGGCCAGGCCGGTGGTCGACGCCTCCGCCATGGACTGGCTGGAGATCAGATAGCTTTCGATGTTCTCGCTGCCAGACAGATAATCTTCCACCTGCGCCAGCTCCTCCGGATCCGCGTCGGCGTCCAGACCGACGGTGGCGTCGTAGAGCGAGATCTCGTCAAACTGCTTATTCAGGATCGCGAAAATGGAATCGTGAAGGCCGAAACCGGTGACGATCAGGGCCGTACAGCCGCCGATGCCGATCACAGTCATCCAGAACCGCCTCTTATAGCGGAACAGGTTCCGCATGGTCACCTTCCAGGTGAAGGACAGCCGGCTCCACAGGGGACGGACGTATTCCAGCAGGACCCGTTTGCCCGGCTTGGGCGCGCGGGGCCGCATCAGGTTGGCCGGGGTGTCCACGAGCGTGGACAGACAGGCCCAGAGCGCCGCACCCGTGGTGCAGAACACGGCGGCCAGAACAGAGATCACATAGGTCGCCATCTGGTTTTTGAACCGCAGGGCGGGGATATTGTACATGATATTAAATGCGTTGGCGATCACCTCGGGGATCAGCGTTCCTCCCAGGAACAGTCCCAGCACGCCTCCGATCAGACTGGCAGAGAAGGCGTAGCCGATGTATTTCTTAGAGATCGCCAGCCGCGTGAAGCCCAGGGCCTTCAGCGCGCCGATCTGGGTACGCTGCTCCTCGACCATCCGGGTCATCGTGGTCAGGCACGCCAGAGCCGCCACCAGAAAGAAGATCACCGGGAAGATGTTGGCCAGATTGCCGATACGCTCGGAATCCTGTCCGTAGCCCTCAAAGCCTGCGTTGGTATTGCGTCCCAGGACGTACCACTCGCATTCCTCCACCTCGGCCAGCTCCTCCCTGGCGTCGTCCAGTTCGGCCTGCGCGTCGTCCAGCTTCTGCTGGGCTTCGGCGATCTTCTCGTCGGCCTCCCGCTTCCCGTTCTCATATTCGGTAAGCCCTTCCGCGTATTCCTCCTCGCCGTCCGTCAGCTCCTCCGCTGCGTCGTTCAGCTCCCTGGAGCCGTCGATGCGGGAGTCCAGAAGCTCCTGCTGCCCGTCCCGGTACTCCTGCCAGCCGTCCGCCAGCTCCCGTTCTCCGTCCTCAATCTCGATCCTGGCGTCCTCCAGCTCCTTCCATGCGTCGTCCAGTTCGGTCTTTCCGTCGGCAAGCTCCTTCTCCGCGTCGTCCAGCTCCGCTTTGCCGTCGTCCAGCTCCTTCTTCGCATCGTCCAGCTCCTTCTGCGCGTCCGCCAGCTGCGAGCGGGCGGAGTCGATCCCGGACTGGGCGGAGGATAACTGGGACTGGGCGGAGCGCAGCTCCTGCTCCGCGGCCTGCAGCTCGGCCTGAGCCGCCGGAAGAAGCGAATACGCCGCTTTCAGCTGTTCCTCATTGGCATCCAGCGTTTTCTTCGCGTCCGCCGCCGAGGCAAGTCCCGCGTCCAGCACGGCCTGCTGCCGGTTCAGCTCCTCCTGCCCTGCAGACAGCTGGGTCCCGGCCGCATCCAGCTGAGCCTTCAGATCGTCGTAACCGGGCATCCCCGGCGGAAGCTGATCGAAGGCCGCCTTGCCCGCCTCATACTCCGCCTGTTTTGCGGCCAGCTCCGTCTTCTTCTGCTCCAGCAGCTGCGCGCCCGCCGTCAGCTCCGCCAGACCCTGCTCATATTCCGCTTTCCCGGCGTCCAACTGCGTCTGCGCCTCATTCAGCTTCGCCACATTTTCCTCATATGCCGCCAGCCCCTGCTCATACTGGCTTCGTCCGGCCTCATACTCCCGCTTCCCGGACTCGAAGGCAGACTCTCCGCTGGCCAGCGACGCACGGCCGTCCTCATACTCCCTTAAGCCGTCTTCATATTCCTTCACGCCGTCCTCGTACTCCGCCTTGCCGTCCTCATACTCCTTCACGCCGTCCTCGTATTCAACCAGGGCGTCCTGATACTCCTTTAAGCCGTCCGCATACTCCTGCTTCCCGTCGGCCAGCTCCCGCTCCGCGTCTGTCAGCTCCTGCAAGGCGTCCGCCAGCTCCTGCTCTGCGTCCTGGATCTCGCTTTCGTACGTATCCAGGCCTTCCATGTAGTCCTTCCAGCCGTCGTCCAGCTCCCTGCGCGCATCCGCCAGCTCCTGACGGGCGTCCGAAAGCTCCCGGTCCGCGTCGCTCTTCGCGTCCGCCAGCTCCTGGCGGGCGTCGTCCAGTTCCGCCTGGGCGTCGTCGATCTCTTCCTGCGCGTCGCCGACCACGGAAGCATAGCGAAGCTGGGCCCGCTCGTCCGCCAGCCCGTCCAGACTGTCGATCAGATCGTCCAGCCGCTCGTCGTATTCATCCCCATAGCTGTCCAGGCTTCTGAAACCGTCGCCTGTAAAATAAGCCATGGTATAATAATCATAATGAAAATTCTCTCCCGGAACATATAAGAAACCGTCGACGGAGCCTCCGCCAAGGGACGAGGTTCCCCTGTCGGTGCCCACATAGAGAGGGCTGTCCACGATCCCGACGATCGTATAGGACTGATTCTTGAGATCGCCCTCATTGTCCGCATCCAGAACCAGATCCATCCGGTCGCCGACCTGAAGGCCCAGTTCGATCAGCAGAAGCCGTTCCGTCACGCACTCATCGGCCGCCTCCGGAAGCCTTCCCTCGACGACCTCCAGAAGATTCAGCTGCTTCGGCATGGAACGGACGCTGACAATGGCATCCTGGGCGATGGCGTCCACCGACCAGATGCCTTCCACCGCTTCGATCCCTTCCGAGGCCCCAAGCACTTCCAGATCCTCGTCCGTCAGGCCCAGGGTAGAGATCACGTAACCGTCCATCAGGTTCGTGCGGTCATAATAAAGATCGGCGGTATACTGCATATCCGGCGCCGTGGTCCGCAGACCCGCCAGAAACGCTACCGCCAATGCCGACAGGATCAGAATAGACAGGTAACGGCTGAATGTGTTCTTCACCTCGCGCAGGGCATCCGTCGTAAGACGGTTCCTGCGCAGAACCGTCCGTCTCTTTCTGCCTACCATTCGATCTCCTCCACCGGAGTCGGATGGCTGTTCTGCTCGATGGCCGCCACCCGGCCGTTCTTCACATGGATCACCCGGTCGGCCATGGGCGTGATCGCCGTGTTATGGGTGATGACCACCACGGTCATGCCGCCCTGCCTGCAGGTGTCCTGCAGAAGCTTTAAGATCGCCTTACCGGTCACATAGTCAAGCGCGCCCGTCGGCTCGTCGCACAGCAGAAGCTTGGGGTTCTTCGCCAGAGCCCTGGCGATGGCCACCCTCTGCTGCTCGCCGCCGGACAGCTGCGCCGGGAAATTGCCCAGACGGTCGCCCAGTCCCACATGCTCCAGCACCGTCTTCGCGTCCAGCGGATCGTCGCAGATCTGGGCCGCCAGCTCCACATTCTCAAGCGCCGTCAGGTTCTGGACCAGATTATAGAACTGAAACACGAAGCCGATGTCATGCCGCCGGTAGCCGGTCAGCTGCCGGGAATTGTAGTCGCTGACCTTCGCGCCGTCCACGATGATCGTGCCGCCCGAGCAGGCGTCCATGCCGCCCAGCATGTTGAGCACCGTCGTCTTACCGGCGCCGGAAGGGCCTACGATCACGGCGAACTCGCCCTTCTCGATCGAGAAATTCACGCCGTCCACCGCGTTGATGGTGACTTCGCCCATCTGATATATTTTTCTGACATCCTCGAATGATATGTAGCTCAAAAAGGTCACCGCCTGCCAATACTGTACACGAGTTCCGCGTTTCCGTTTCCTGTCGCAAGTACTACTATCTTAGCCTCTTTGAGATATTATTGTCAAGAACCGCCGGCACATTTCACATTTTTTTCATGATTTGCACAGGACGGGAAGGTCCGCCCTCGCGGCGCCGTCACAAATTCACGAATACCGTCTCGTACGCCTTCAGGGAGACCGTCCGTGTCCCCTGCTCCGTCTCCACCGAGGCGGTCTGCGCCTCGCCGCTGTTGTTAATCACCACCAGCTTCCGGCTTCCCGGATAGTAGGCGCATTCCGTATACAGGTTATCCGTCATATAAAGGCCGGTCAGTCCTTCGCCGCCCGCGAAACGGATCAGCTGGTACAGAAGACGCGTATTTGCGTCGCTGACCTGGAAGGAAGCCATATAGATCCCCCTGCCCTGCCCGAAATCATGGACTGTCAATAACGGCTGATCGCCTTCCGCCAGCAGCACCTTCGTCTCGCCGTCGGTCAGATAACGGTTCTCCTTCGCCTTAAGAGCCGCGCCCGCCGGCACGACGCCCGCCGCGTCCTCTGCCCGGAAGCTCCATTTCCCGTGACAGATCCTGGCGCCGGTATCCTCATCCACGCCCAGCACATGGGCCATCCGGAAATACGTATCATAGCCTTCCACTGCTGACGGCTCGTTCACGCCGATAAAGGTGCCGCCCTCATAGACCCACCGGGTCAGCCTCTCCACCACCTCGTCGTCCTTCCAGACGTCGCCGCCGCTCCAGGCGCTGCCCGCGTAACCGGCGTTGATGACCACGTCCACGCCGTCCAGGGCGCCGTTCTTCACATCGTCGAAGGAAATGAACGACACATCCACAGGAAGTCCGGACAGGGCCTCGTTGATGTGGATCAGATCGTGCTGCCAGGTCTCGTGGAAATGTCCCGAAAGCGTCCAGGACCGAAGCGCTCCCCAGTAATGCAGCACCGCCACGCGGGTTTTGATCGTATAGGGCTTTCCTTCCTCGTGGAAGTCATGGATCAGCCGGAACTCGTCGGACACCTGCTCGATATAGTCGCAGAAATCCGGGAAATCGCCTGTCAGATGCAGATATCCGCCCAGGCCGATCCGGTCGATCCGGCTGCGCAGGAGCGCGCGCCGCACCCGGTTCCAGTAGAGCCTGGCTTCTCCCGTCGGATCGCCGCCCTCCATGAAGGTCGGAGCGCCGCCCAGCCCCACCGGGAACAGATACGGATGCAGCCGCAGCTCGTGAACCGGCACGTCCACGCCGGCGCACAGCCGTGCCTCATAACCGGAGAAGACGCATTTGATCAGACCGTCGAAGCCGAATTCGGAGAACCGGCCGTTGTAGGGCTCCAGTCCCACCCAGCTGTCGTCGTAGAACACATACGCCTTTTTGCCGTAGGAGTGGACGATATCCACCAGCTGTTTTCCGAAGGAAATGACGAAATCATTGACAAACCGCATCCAGTCCGCCTTGCGGCCGTTGCCCGGCATATGGGTCACGTGGCGCTTGTTCTGGTTGACGAAATCCTCCGCCGTCATGGAATAACCGTATTTCGCGGCGAATTCATCCAGCGCCAGATCGCTGACCGTGAAATCATAGGAGCCCCAGTCGGTGAACAGGTTGCGCCGCCGTTCGTCGCTGCCCCAGATCCAGACGAAATTATAGAACAGGGATGTGAAGCGGACTACCGTGGTGTCCGGATGGCTCTCGCACCAGTCCTTCATCCAGCCCAGCAGGTATTCCTGCGTCTCCGGATAGCGGGGATCGATCTGCATCAGGTGCTCCTTATCCCAGTTGTTGGTCGTATGGTTGTACATGGAGATCTCTTCCCAGATCCGGTACGCCAGGAAGCTGACCGTGTATTTGTGCCAGGGAGAGGCATGGTGTACGGTTACGGTACCCGCGGTTCTGTCATAGGTCCAGAAGGGCGCCCCTGTCGCCGCAGCCTGCGGCTCCACCGGCGTATTCGTGGTCCGGTCATAGACCTGCCAGTATTTCATCGCCGCCGGACCGTCGTTGATCCGAAACTGCTCCGCGAAGAAATCCTTCATCGGGTCGATCGTGAGGCTGCAGGCGTCCGCCGTCTGCCCCGGCTCGGCCGCTTGCCTCGGTGTGGCCGTCTGTCCCAGCGTGGCCGCCTGCCCCTGAGCGGCCGCCTGTCCCGGTGTGGCCACCTGCCCTGTTGTGGCCGCTTCCGCGTCCGGCACTGCTGCTTGCCCCGGCTCGGCCGTTTCCGGCACTGCCACTACCGGCTCCGTGCAGAGAAATGTCTGCTGCAGCTTATCCGGATTCCTCCTCGCCCATTCGTTATGCTCTCGAATCACGCAGACCGTGGAATAAATGCCGTATCCGGCATGGATGATATCGTCGGAAAGCACCGTTCCGTCGCTGTCCCGGATCACATCCGCCCCCCATTTCTCCGCCATCCTAAGCGTCAGCTCCTCATAGCCGGATTCTCCGGGAAGTGTAAATCCACCCTTTCTTCTGCTCATATTCCTCTCCTTCCGCCGCGGCCATTTTCATTGTCTCTCTTGTCATACGGCCGCACAGCTTGTTTCCGCTATCATATCCGGTTCCGGCCCGCTGGCTGCCCGCCGGACCGGACGTTCTCATCCGGCGCAGTCTCTCTGAATCTCTGACTGGACTGGATGTTTTTTCTTCACAATCATTTCAGGACCGTCTCTCAGGTTTTCTGACTGAACCGGACGTTCCCATCTGGCGCAGTCTCTCTGAGTCTCTGACCGGGCCGGATGTTTTTTCTCTCAAGTCTTTTGGCTGGCCCAGATGACTTCTTCCAACATCTCGGCCGTCATCCCGACCTGCCCGGCTTCCTGCCGGGCCGCTGCCAGGATCTCGCTCCTGGGTTCATCGCAGGGCTTCTTCTCAAGCGTCAGCTCCGCCAGCCGGCGGTACTCTGTCCGCCCGTCCGTCGCCAGCACCCGTCTGATCTCGGAAGCCACCATCCCCGCCACGACCTGCGCGCCGCAGATATTCGTGTGGGTGTAATCTCCGGGCACAAACAGGGGCTTCGCCCCCTCGCATCCCTTCGAAAGAATATATTCCATACTTCGCGCGTGCAGATCCAGCACCGGCACCTGCTGCTGCCTGCCCAGTTCTATACACGCAGCGCCATTGTCCGCCAGCAGATCGTTATAGCCGCTGCCGTCCGACCGCCAGGTATTCCGCGCCAGCGGCGTCACCAGAACCGGATGAAGACCCGCCGACCGGCTCTCTTCGATATAGCGCAGCAGATTGTCCCGGTAGCCCTCCCGGGCCCGCAGATGCCGAAGCTTCTGGTCGTTGTGTCCGAACTGCAGGAACAGATAGTCCCCCGCCTTCCGGAAGTCTTCCACAATCCCGTAATAGCCCTGCTGCCGGAATGTCTCCGTCGTCAGGCCGGAATATGCGTGGTTCGCCACGGCGATCCCGCCGGCCAGGTAATAGGGGAACATCTGCCCCCATCCCGCATAGCTGGTCTCGGGCTCGCAGGGCCGCGTGACGGTCTGATCCGTCACCGTCGAGTCTCCCGCCAGGTGAATCACCGGGCAGACCGTATCCTCCACGGCGATGCCGCTGATACAGGGCCTGTCTGCCACGACCGACACGTCGATGGTCCGGTCGGCCCTTCTCTCCGATTCGCCGGGAGGGATCACATCGCAGACCTCCACATACATCGGGAACCGGTAGGTACCGCCAGCCTCCAGACGAGGAGCGGCCGTATACAGCCGCCTTCCTCTGGCGAATACGCGCACGTTCGTCATCTCCTGCTCCGGCGCCACGGTCAGCGTCACCAGGTACTGCCCTGCGCGGGGAACCTCAAACACCGCCTGCAGCTCATTTTCCTGCACGGACTGCAAAGCATATTCTATCTCTTCGCCCATATGTATAAGCCCCCTTCGCCGAACCTGCTCCGATTCTGCTTTCCTCCCGGATATTCCGCCGTAACCCGGCTGTCTCTGTGTTCAGCCTCTGACGCGCAGCCGCTCGCGGCTCAAAGTCGTTTTTGCTTCCGCTTTCACTCAGGCAGCTTGCCTGTATCCCGCGTTTTCACGCTCTCCCGCGGTTTTACAGAGCGCCGTCCTTCTGCACGTCGTCCGATACCAGCACCCGCGCCAGAAATGCCAGCGTAAGGCCCTGCCCCCAGCCCTGGATCCAGCGCCGGGAAATGCCGCGGTAGCCTTCCACATCCCGCATGACGGCAGTGCCGCCGGACACGTTCATCACGCGCCCGTCCGCGCTGATATTGTCCAGGATTCCCTTGATGGACTTGTTGATATATTTCGTATGCAGCGGATTGCCCCGCTCCAACATGGCCGCCGCGATGCCGGCCGAGGCCGAGATCTCCTCGTAGGACTCCGGATCGTTCAGCACGGTCCGCCACAGACCATTCTCCGTCTGGACGGTCTTTAAAGCCGCCAGCTGGTCGTTGAGAGACCCGGCCACGTCCAGATATTTCGGATACAGATAGCACTCCGGCAGAGTCCCCGCCACCTGGGCCATGGTGTAGGCCGCCCAGGCGTTGGCGCGTCCCCAGTAGATGCCGGACATGTGATCCTTCGTGATATTGTTGTATCCATGATAATAGAAGCCGGTATTCTCATCCTGCAGGTAATTGATATGCCAGTACCACTGATTCAGCGCGTCGTCGATCAGTTCCTCGTCCTTCATGAGCACGCCCGCCCGCAGCATCAGAAACGCCGCCATAAAAAGCGTATCCGCCCACGCCTGCTCCGGGAAGTCGTTATTCGCCGAAACCGTATGCTGCAGTACATGATCGCCGAAACGCAGCGCATCCTTGCGCAGATAGTCGATCTTGCTCATCAGGATATCCCAGTATTTCTGTTCACCGGTCGCCTCGTAAAGCGTGATCAGGCAATGTCCCATAGCGCAGGCGTTCACCGTCCACACCTTCGGAAGCCCCAGCTCGATCAGTTCGTCGACCCGATCCTTTAAAAGCTTCAGATATTTCTCATTCTTCGTTTTCTCATACGCTTCGCCGATGCCGTAATACGCCACGCCGCAGGGCCAATCCCAGGTCAGGTCCATCTTCATGGTGCGCTCAGCTACCCGGTCAATGGCGTCCTCGATCTGTCCTTTGTCATAATTCAGTTTCATACCGCCCCTCCTTATCTTTCTTCATCCGTCGCCGCCGGATATAATCTGACGGCTTATGAATGGTTTCCTGTTTTTATTATCTCTCTTTTGACTGCCGGATTCTATTCATTCACGCATAAATAGTGCGCAGAAATGACCACTTTCCTAGCGTTAATGTCCATATCCCGCAGTTTGGGCCATTCATTTTCCATCAAATAGCCGTATACTTCACGCGCACGTTCCGCATACTATCGGCGAACCGGACAGTTTCCGGCCATGTATGCGAACGCAGAATCGGCCGGTACGCCCGGTTCAGGCACTGCCGGAATAACGAAATGCTCGTTTTGGCAGATATAAACATCAGAAAGGACCGAAGATCATGCGCCAGAGTTTTTCACCTGATCATAAATTTTCCAGCAACGGCGATCCGTGGGACGATTCCTACGATGATCCCTATGATGATTTCTACGACGATCCCGCCGGCGATCCCTACGGCTGCTTCACGGACGATGATACCATCGAACGGAAAGCCTGCTCCGCCACGGACTGCACCGGACTGATTCCGGCGCTTCCGGATTCGGAAGAGGAGCTGGAAGCCTACGCGGATCTGTACCATTACCCAGGAAGCATCCTGGAAGACTAAATACAGAATTACAGAATAACTGCAGCCCCTGGATCACAGAATATCTGCTTCTGCAGGATCATAGGTTAACTGCATCCAGAGGAATCCCTGCATCATAAGCCGACTTCTTCTGTGGGGCCGTAGGCCGACTGCATCTGAAAGATCACGACGGCCTGCATCCTGCAAAATACGTAACTGCAAGAAAGGGAAACTGCCGCAGCCAGCTCCCGGTGTTCATACGATACCGAAACTGTATCTGCGGCTGTTTCCCTTCCCTACATTGTTTTATTCTTCTTCACAGTCATCTGACCGCAGCTTACTTCCCCTCAATCAGTTCCGTCAGCATGGATACTGCTTCCTCTTCCGGAATAACGATCTGACCGGAACCTTCTTCCCCGCCTGCCGGCGTCTGTGCGTTCCATGACTCTCCCGTCTCCGTCAGACTTCTGTAAATATCCGGGAACAGATAGCCGCCGTTTTCCATTCTGCGGATCTGAGGGGCGTCCGGGATCACCGGCTCCCATACCCCGTCCCGTATCGTCAGCGGAAGCAGATAACGTTCCTCCAAAATCATCTCACAGTCTTCCCGGGCAGCACCGGTCACGTCAGGCATCTCGACCGTTATCCGGCTGCCGGTCGTAATCTCCGCCGGCAAAGCCTGCTCGCCGGAACGGTTCCCGTCGCCACTGCCGGCTTCGTTCTCCGGCGCATCCTTTCTATAATAAACATCCTCCACTACGATCTCATAGACCATTCGGGCCGGCAGGCCGTCTCCGGCCGCCTCATGGCTCGACTGCCGCACCGTCGCCAGGCAGAGAATCTGCGTATCCCCCAGACTGTGTTCCGGCGATGCGGTTTCCATTGAACCATTTTCCTCTTCTGGAGACGCGCTGTCTGCTGCACCGGCTCCCGCTTCCGGCGCATCTTCCGTCATTTCCGGCATCTCTTCCTCATTCTCGGCAATCAAAAACTCCTCTGTTCCTCCTGCCGGGGCAGCACCGTCGCCATCCATCGTCACGACTGCAGTCTCCGGCATTCCAACCATATCCGCTTCCGCCCCGCCTTCTGCGCCCTGGGCCATCGCACCGGCCATTGTCTCCGCCCATGTGGCGCCGGCATCATACGCAGCCGCGCCGGAAGTGGTCTGGCCGGTGCTGCCGCTCATACGATTCATATCCCAGAATCTCGGCAGCATGACCAGGATCACCAGAGCTGCCGCTGCCGCCGTCGCTGCGCCATACAGACGCCGCCTCGGCAGCCGCAGAATACCGCCGTCCTTCGCTTCACCCGGCTGCTTCCCACCGGTTCCGATTCCATCATCCATCACGCCGGCCGGTCCGTTCCCACAGGCCGGTCCATTTGCGCCTACTGTTCCGTTCCCGCCGGCCGGTCCATTTGCGCCTGCCGGTCTATTCCCGCCGGCCGGTTCATTTGTGCCTACCGGTCTATTCCTGCCGGCCGGTTCATTTGCGCCTACCGATCCGTTCACGCCGGCCGGTTCATTTGCGCCTACCGGTCCGTTCACGCCGGCCGGTCCATTTGCGCCGGCCTCCGCCAGTTCTGCCTCCCAGCCGCCGTCCAACCGAACCTCGTCCGCCGCAGTCTGATCCTCAAGACCGTCCTCGATCCGCTTCCAGAGGTCCGGCGCGGCCTGGGTCATCATTTCCCGGTATTCCCGTTCAATCCCATTCTTCCTCTTCATAGCCGCACCTCTCTCAGCTTCCGGATCGCCGTCCGGTAACACCACGCCACCGTTCCCTGCGGTTTTCCCAACATCCGGGCGATCTCGCGGAATGTCAGCTCGCCCATGATCTTCAGATTCACGATCTCCCTCTCGTCTTCCTTCAGCGTCTGCAGCGCCTGCGCCAGACTCATCGCGTCGACCACGCCCTCATCGAACGCCTTCTGTCCGTTCGGCGTCTCCGGAATCTCTTCCGCAGGCTCCTCCCACCGCCTCTTCCGCAGATAATCCAGGGCCATATTTCTGGCGATCGTAAGCAGCCACGCCCGGTGCCCCCTCCCAGGCCTGTAAGTATCCGCCACGTTCCACAGCCGGATGAAGAATTCGCTTGTCACGTCCTCCGCATCCTCCCGATTGCGCACAATTTCCCAGACCGCGGAGTAGATCATGGGATTATAATCCTCATAGATACTCCGAAGCCCCTCTTTTTCTTTCCTGCAGATTTGGCTGATACTTTCGGTAAAATGCTGTTCGGTCATGACGGGATCCTCTTTTGCTTCAGCCTTCCGTATGGGATACGTTTCAGCTCGCCGAATTTATGGCGATTCCTGCTTCTGTCATAAAATAATGTAACAGTTTTCGGTTTTTATTGCAAGTATTCGGGAAATATTACAGGCCCGGCATTGCAAATGCGTCCCGGTCTGTGTACAATGGTAATATTGCCGATGCCTGCCGGGAGCTGCTGCTTCGTACCCTTCCGGCATGCCGGCGAATCAAAGAACGGAGACTTTCTATGAAACCGAACCAGCCCATGAACATTCCTTCCATTCTGTCGGAAGAACAGTACAGCGCCTGCCGTCTCTGCCCCCGCCAGTGCGGAGTCAGCCGAACCGCGCGTCGGGAAGAACCTGCTGTCCGGGGTGCGCTTCTTAAGGACGATTCCCCGACCGGCAGCGATTCCGCCACCGGATCTCGTCTGGGCTACTGCCGCTGCTCCGACCGCTTGCTCGTGGCGCGGGCGGCCCTGCATCAGTGGGAGGAGCCCTGCCTGAGCGGCGTCTCCGGCAGCGGAGCTGTCTTCTTCAGCGGCTGCACGCTGGGCTGCTGCTTCTGCCAGAACTATGCCATCAGCCATGAACGCTTCGGCATGGAGATCACCGTCCGCCGGCTGGCAGATATTTTCCTGCAGCTTCAGGAGCAGGGCGCCTGCAACATCGATCTGATCACCGCCACCCAGTATCTGCCTTCCGTTATCAAAGCGCTGGATCTGGTTCGGGACCGGCTCACGATTCCGGTGGTCTATAACTGCGGCGGCTATGAGCGTCCGGAGATCGTCCGCGCCCTGGCGGACTATGTGGATATCTGGCTGCCCGACCTTAAATACTTCGATCCGTCGCTGGCCGCCCGCTACTCCCAGGCCGGGGATTATTTCACCTTTGCCTCCCAGGCGATCCCGCAGATGATCGCCCAGGCCGGACCTCCCGTCATGGGCGAAGACGGTCTTCTGCGCAGCGGCGTCATCATCCGCCATCTGGTTCTGCCCGGCGCCCGCGCGGATTCCATTCGTCTGCTCCACTGGATGAAGGACAACCTCCCCGAGGGCAAATGGCTGCTCAGCCTGATGAGCCAGTACACCCCCGCAGGAGAAGCGGCCCCATCTCCCCACGCCGTCCCCGGCGAAGGATCTGCGACCGGCAGCCGGCGTTTTCCCGAGCTCGCCCGTCGCATTACTACCTTCGAATACGAATCCGTCCTCAATACCGCCATCGACCTGGGATTGACGGAGGGATATATGCAGCACAAAAGCAGTGCAAAAGAAGAATATACACCACCGTTTAACCTGGAAGGAGTCTGACATAAAAAAAAGCGCCCCTGCGGCGCGTGACGACCAATCTGCGGCGGTCCTGCTTCTTTCCTGCTGTTTCGATCCGATTTCCCCCAGACGCTATTCGAGGGTATCAGCTTCTTTTTTCTCGCCGATACCCTCATGAAACTATTGCATCCATTGGACCGTACCTCTCTTTTTTCATGTTATCTATATAAATTTCTCCTCTCTGCCGACCGTCTCCCGCTTCTCATCTTTTCCTTATCTTCTTCTAATCCCTGCGATCGGTATCACTCTGATCCATCATACTTTCTCGTCATATCATGCACCGGTGATCCTGCAGCCATCTTAGAAATTCTATCCGGAGATCCTCGTCACAGATCGGAATTCCTGTGTTCCATCTACCCCTTAGATGGAACGAAGCTTACGTGTTCTTTGGACCGTACCTCCTTTGCTTAGATTTTTATCTCTCTTATGTCTCTCTGTTTTTGATGGTTTTACTATATCAGATATCCATATATTTGTCAATACTTTTTTCAAAAAATTTTTGAGATTTTTGTATCTTCTTCAATTTTGAATTAATCGTCTGTAATTATTTGAATAATTGTAGAAGATTTCCCCTGACTTTTCAGAACCTTGCATTCGTCGTCGGACTTTCTCTATCTTTTGAATCAATTCCCCCGTTCCTGTTTCCCTGTATTCTTGCTTTTCTTTACTTTTCCGCTGACATGTGTTATTATTTTTTTGTGCAAGAGATTTTAACAATCCTGATTAAAGTTAAAGCAAAAGATTTGTTGCCATTTGCTTGGGAGCCAGTAATATGCTAAATTTCAGTTGAACAAAATCGCTACGCCACAGCTTGGGCTGGCCATCGCGCGGATTATCCTGTTTCGTCCCCGCGATAGTGATTGATCATTGAAAATGTAATATGCTTTACCAGGGAGCCGAAGGGGCGATTACGTCAGCCGCCGGACTTTTCGAAAGGAGGCTGGTGCTATGGTTACATATGGAGATCTGTTTTCCTTTGTGATTATGCTTTGCGCCGTCATAACTCTTGCTTATACGATACGCAAAAAGTAGCGCCCTCGTCCTGGTAAGATAAGGCGCTACTTTTTGTAACTCTTGTTCTGCCGGCGGCTAGGTGTACTCTAGCTTTCGGCTCTCTTGTTAAACATATTATATGATATTTCTAAGGATTTTGCAACTACCATTTTTCAGAGACTTTAAGAGTATAATGCCTACACAGTGGGCTGAAATTTAGGGAGGGAGAACCATGAAAAAGAAACTGTTAACCTTGATCGCCACTGGAGCTATGACATTGTCCATGACAATCTCGGCATTTGCCGGGAGTTGGCAACAGGATAATGCTGGATGGTGGTGGCAGAACGATGACGGTTCCTATCCTGTAAGCTGCTGGAAGTGGATCGATGGCAATAATGACGGCATTGCCGAGTCTTACTGTTTTAACGCCGCAGGATATCTCCTGGTAAGCACCACTACACCGGATGGATATCAGGTCGATGCCAACGGAGCGTGGATCGTAAACGGCGTGGTGCAGACCCAAGCCGCTGACGTAAGTGCGCAGCCTGCTCCTCAGCCTGCTGCAGATCCTGCTCCTCAGCAGACCGGAAAAACAGTCACAAGCACCACACCGGCATCAACATCCGGTCTGCAGACGTCTGACACCGTATGGCTGTCGGCCACAGGGAGTAAGTTTCACAAGATCCCGAACTGCGGAAAGATGAATCCCAATAAGGCCAGGGCAGTAACATACGAAGAGGCCTTGAGACAAGGATACGAACAGTGCAACAAATGCTATTAATGGTTTCTGTGTCAGATTCTGACACGCTTGCTCCTTGATAATTTACTTACCTGGACAGCTGGAGGGCGTGCAGCCATTCGTTCTGAGTCTTGCAGAAGGAGTGGTGCTTATGAGTACTTATGA
>CANQME010000073.1 GCA_947624815.1 uncultured Lachnospiraceae bacterium
TCCATGCCAGTCAAATACGTATTCGTAACAGGAGGCGTCGTCTCCGGACTGGGAAAAGGCATTACCGCCGCATCCCTGGGCCGTCTCTTAAAGGCCCGCGGTTACCAGGTAACCATGCAAAAGTTAGACCCCTATATCAATATCGATCCCGGAACCATGAACCCCGTACAGCATGGTGAGGTTTTCGTCACCGACGACGGCGCCGAAACCGATCTGGACCTCGGCCACTACGAGCGGTTCATTGATGAGAGTCTCTCTCAGAATTCCAACGTCACCACCGGTAAGATCTACTGGAGCGTACTGCACAAGGAACGCCGCGGCGATTACGGCGGCGGCACCGTCCAGGTCATCCCCCATATCACCAACGAAATCAAGAGCCGCTTCTATCGCGACGATGACGCCGCGGCTGGCGAAGCGCTGCACGATGAAGCGCAAAATGAGAACACTGCGGCCGGCGGCAAGCTCTCCGCGGAAGATGCAGCCATAGTCAAAAACACCAAAATTGTCATCATCGAAGTCGGAGGCACCGTCGGCGACATCGAGGGACAGCCGTTTCTGGAGGCCATCCGCCAGTTCATGCGCGAGGTCGGCCCCGGCAACGCCACCCTGATCCACGTCACGCTGGTTCCCTACCTGAAAGCCTCCGGCGAGCTGAAGACCAAGCCCACCCAGGCCAGCGTCAAGGATCTCCAGGGCATGGGCATCCAGCCCGACATCATCATGTGCCGGACCGAGCATCCCCTGGACGACGGCATCCGCGCCAAGATCGCCCTCTTCTGCAATGTGCCCCCGTCCCACGTTCTCCAGAACCTGGATGTGGACGTGCTCTACGAGGTGCCTCTGGTCATGGAGGAGGAGCATCTGGCCCAGGTGGCCTGCGAATGTCTCCGACTGCCCTGCCCCGAGCCGGATCTGGACGACTGGAGAGCCATGATCGACGCCTGGAAGCATCCGCAGCACGAAGTCACCGTGGCCCTCGTCGGCAAGTATATCCAGCTCCACGACGCCTACATATCCGTGGTCGAAGCACTGAAGCACGGCGGCGTGGCTCATCACACCGCGGTCCATATCAAGTGGGTCGACTCCGAGAAGGTCACTCCTGAAAATGTAGACAAGATCCTGGGAGACGTCAGCGGCATCCTGGTACCCGGCGGCTTCGGCGACAGAGGCATCGACGGGAAGATCTACGCGATCCGCTACGCCCGCGAGCACAACGTCCCCTTCCTGGGCCTGTGCCTGGGCCTGCAGCTGGCCATCGTGGAATTCGCCCGCAACGTGCTGGGGCTTTCCGACGCCCACAGCGTCGAGCTGAATCCGGATACCACGAATCCGGTCATCCACCTGATGCCGGAACAGAACGGCATCGAGGACATCGGCGGCACGCTCCGGCTGGGCTCCTATCCCTGCGTTCTGGACGAGCGCTCCAAAGCCTACGCCCTCTACGGGAAGAAAGAGATCGCCGAACGCCACCGCCACCGTTACGAGGTGAACAACGACTACCGGGAAGCGCTGACCTCCCACGGCATGATGCTGTCCGGCCTGTCACCCAGCGGTCGTATCGTGGAAATGATCGAGCTGCCGGAGCATAAATGGTTCGTAGCCACGCAGGCTCACCCGGAGCTGAAATCCCGGCCTAACAAGCCCCATCCGCTGTTCGCCGGCTTCGTCGGAGCGGCGCTGGAACAGCAGGAAAACTCCTGATGATAACAGCCGCGGCAATGATGTGTGAAACACATTGCCGCGGCTGTTTCTTTTGCCACTGTTCTGTTTTCATCGAGGCTCTTCTATCGCTTCCCGTTTAAGCCTCATCGTCGTCCTTCCGGAACGCGCGGATTCCGAAGGCTCCCATCATACCAAGCGCGATCAGTCCGAACAGGGCCGTCACACCTACCGGCGTCTCGTCGCCTGTCATCGGAGCTATGAACGCAAGCGGTACATCCTCGTCCTCTATATTCTCCAGACTTCTGAAGCTGGATAGCGGCGTCGGCACCTCGCCCACATTCTCAATGGTCGGCATGCTGTTCAGCGGCGGCGTATTGTCCGGAATTCCTTCCGTCTGCGCCGGCGGAGTGATGCTGATGGTCGGCGTCGGATTGCCTCCCGAAGGCGTATTCGGCACGGTCGGATTCTCCGGACTGGGTTCTGTCGGATTCTCCGGACTCGGCTGCGTCGGGTTCTCCGGGCTTGGCTGCGTCGGATTCTCCGGACTCGTCTCCGTCGGTTCCGTGCTGGGCGCCGTCGTCTCCGGCTCAGTCGGTTCGGTCGGCTTCGTCTCCTCCGTACTCGGTTCTGTCGACTCATCCGGCGTGTAGGTATTCGTCACCGTCTTCGCGGCAGCCTTCCCGGCTTCCACCTTAACCTCACCTTCACCTGTGACCTTCAGCTTGTAGCCTTCGATCTTGGCATCCTGCTCCTTCACCGTATAAGTGCCGGGTTTCAGATCCTTCAGCGTCTCGCTTCCGTTCCCGGTAATGGTTACGTTCGTGCTGTAATTCTCAGGACCGGTTACTGTGAAGGTGTATTCCTTCTCTTCCGTTTCATTGACACCGCCCTCTACGACCTTTGTGATCGTCAGCGAACCGAGCTGCGGGGTGTAGGTGTTGGTGATCGTCAATGTTGCCTGATTATATGACGTTGTATAACCCGTGATCTCTCCTAACTCTTCTACCGTGTAAGTGATCTCTTTTCCATCGTCATTCTTCGGAAGTTTCTCCCACTTATAACTCCAACCATTATCTGCATTCAACTCCACAGGAGCGCCAGTTGCTATTCCATCTGCAAGCAGCTGTACCTGAATGCTAGTCGGTCTATTGCCGTCCTGGTCATCATCATCCATCCACACCTTCGTTACGGTCTTCTCTACTGTATCCGGCTCATGTGTGTTCGTGATTGTGAACGTGTCCTCGCTGTAGGCGGTCGTGTAACCCGGAGCCTCCCCCAGTTCTTCTACCGTGTAAATGATCTCTTTTCCGTCGGCATTCTTCGGCAGATCGATCCAGGTATGACTCCAGTCATTTCCCGCATTCAGCTCTACCGGCTCACCAGACGCTTTCTCATTCGCAAGCAGCTGTACGCTGATTCTTTCCGGTCTCTGGCCGTCCTGGTTGTCTTTGTCCGCCCACACCTTCGTTACGGTCTTCTCCACCTCTTCGGGCGTGTGCGTGTTCGTGATCGTGAAGGTGTCAGCGCTGTAGGCGGTCGTGTAACCCGCAACCTCTCCCAGCTCCGCTACCGTATAGACGATCTCGTCTCCTCCGGCATTCTTCGGCAGATCAGTCCAGGTATGACTCCATCCATTTTCCGCATTCAGCTCTACAGGCTCTCCAGATGCCTCTCCGTCCGCTAGCAACTGTACGCTTATGCTGTCCGGCCTCACGCCATCCTGGTCATCATTATCCGCCCACACCTTCGTTACTGTCTTCTCAACCGTATTCGGCTTATGCGTGTTCGTGATCGTGAACGTGTCCTCGCTGTAGGTAGTCTTGTAGCCATCGACCTTACTGACCTCCTCGACCGTGTAAGTGATCTCCTTCCCTCCAGCATTCTTCGGCAGATTGGTCCAGGTATAACTCCAGCCATTTTCCGCATTCAGCTCTACCGGCTCTCCAGACTCTTTCCCATTCGCAAACAGCTGTACGCTGATTCTTTCCGGTCTCTGGCCGTCCTGGTTGTCTTTGTCCGCCCACACCTTCGTTACGGTCTTAGATACCACTTCCGGTGTGTGCACATTTGTGATCGTACTGGTATTTCCCTCATCAGCATAACGCACAGTATAATGGTCATCATACTTCCCATTGTCTGAAATCATCGCTTCGTCAGAGTCAAGTTCCACCACCGTATAGCTGATTTCTTTTCCATCTTCCATCTTCGGCAGACCGTCCCAAGTATAGGTCCAGTTATTCGCCGCGTTCAGTTCTACAGCGTCTCCAGATGCCGTGCCGTTTGCAAGCAGCTGTACCCTGATCTTTTCTGGCCGTAGGCCGTCCTGATCGTTTTTATCATCCCAGACCTTCCTTACCGTCTTTACAACCTTCTCTGTCGTATAGCTATTGACGGCATTAATAGCAATAGTATGATCTGCTTCGTTATGAGAAGGTGCTAAAAGCTCAAAACTCAAGGAACCGGGCTGCCCCTGAATATACACGCCATTGAAGGTATAGCCTTCGATCTTGTTATTGCCTGTCTCAGTGATGGTGTACTTGCCAGGTTTCAGCTTAATCTCCTTAGTCTCTCCAGGCTTAAGCGTAATGTTCTGAGGACTTATGTTCTCACCGCCTGCAGTCGTGCCGGAAATCTGGAATGTAAACTCTCTGTCAATCACAGTCGTCTCATTGCCGTCGATAAGCATAACCTTGGTGATTCGGAATGGAATTTCGCCGTCATCGGGACTGTAAATATTGGTAATATCTGCCGACACCACACTCTTGCCTTCCACAACCTCGTAAGAGCCAAATCCATTCTCAACTGTCCAGACATAATTCTGGATGTTACCGCCGGCCTGCAGTTCTTTGACTACATAGACACCTGTAGGCAGCCCCTTGATGGTAGCGCTGTTCTTCCATTTGGCATCCTTCGTGACATTAAGCTTAATCTCTGTCCAGCCGTTGACAAAAGTAACCTTATCAGCTGCTGTACCATTTGCAGTATTGTTGGCATAGACCAAATCAAACTCGCCATTCAGAGGCACCCGCTTAGCTTCACCTGCAATGTATTCCTCTTCAGTAACCTTTTCTTCAATCGCCTCGATATCGAAGATCAAAGTTTTCTCGTCAACTGGGAAGCCATTTGCAGAATCCTCAATCTCAACAGTCTTGTTGATCTGCAAATCACCAGTCTTCAGAGTATATTTATTGCTAATATTAACCGAAGGGAACTCATTCCTTCCGACGCTGACATGAGAATCCCCTGACTGCTCACCAGTGACAGTCAGCGTATAGCCATTAACCTCAGCGCCTTTCCTTTTCTCAACTACTGTGTAATTGCCAGTGGGCAGGCCTTTGATAGTGATGCTTTCTCCAGCCTTGAGCTGCACGGTAGCAGTAGCAGATTCTTTCTTAAACGTCACTTCAGTAGTTTTTTTATCAGTACCAGTAATTGTAGCATCGTATGTGCCCTCTACATCCGCAGGACCAACAATGGTAAACTCATACTCTTCTGGTAAATTCTCGCTGATGCCAGAAACGCCGGATGGCTTTTCAACTTCAACCGTCTTGGTGATGGTCAAACCTCCGTGGTCACGAGTGTAGTTGTTGTAAGCCTCAACCGTGATCGTGTTGTCTGTACCGCCATCTGCCGCACCAAGATCAAACTCCCAGGAATTAGGACGTCCCTCAATCGTCACGCCATTGAAGGTATAACCGTCAATCTTATTATCGCCGGTCTCAGTGATGACATAATGCCCAGGCTTCAGCATAATAAAGTCTGTATACACACCCGGAACAGCCTGAACCGTCTTAGGCTCGATCTCAACACCACTTACAGTCGTACCAGTAATCGTAAACGTGAACTCATTCTTAACCGACATATCCTCCTGACCGTCAATGAGAACCGTCTTAATAATCCGGAGAGGCCTCTCGCCTTCATCTGGCGTATAAGTATTGGTAAATGTCACTTCTGTAGGCGCGTCTTTTGTAACCTTGTAAGAACCGAACCCATTATTGACGCTCCATACATAGTTTGCGACATTTACGCCGTACTGCGATTCCTTAACTACATAGAAGCCGGCCGGCAGGCCCTTGATTGTAACGCTGTTCTGCCAGTCTTCATCTGCCTTAACCGTAAGCGTGACATCAGCATAGCCATGATCGAATGTAATCTCACCGATCTTATCCTCTTCCCTATACAGATCGAATGTATCATTCAGGTCAACCAATTTGACCTCACCACTGATGTACTGATCCTCTGTAACAGCGTTCTCAACCGCTTCAACGTCGAAATGCAGTGTTTTCTCAGCAACCGGGAAACTATTGGCCGGGCCTTTAACATCAATGGTCTTACTGATCTTCAAATCGCCGTATGCAGCGTGTTCATTGGTCACAGTCAGCGCGCCTCCACCGGGAACAAAGAGCGCGCCGGGATAATTCACATTATCTATGTCATTCTCGAAGCCATAGTAGAACAAGATAGGCTCATCCGGCTTCATATAGCCTTCCGGTGATTCGATCTCATCCAAAATGTAGTAATTACCAGGTTCCACATAGTCTGTGAGCGTAAAGGTACCATCTTCATCGGTGGACTTTTGCTCGATGAAATGAATACTATATTCTTTATCTCCAATCGATATAGGATTATGATCACTCTCCCCTACGTCTATGGTAGAATCCGGCTTTCTTACAATGTAGCAATTGAATTTTGCACCGGCAAGCTTCTTATTAGAATCCGCCTTATCAACCTTTTCTACTTTCAGAGAATAACTGCTACCTCCGGCATTGGCCCATATTCTATTAACTTTTAGCTGCGCATCATAGCCACTTTTATAATTTCCCTCGCCCTCAAGTTCGGCTTCGTTGGAAACTTGGACAGCCTCGCCGGTCTCACAAATAAGAGCGTTATAGCTAATAGTCAGAGCCTTTTCGTCCGGAACCTTAAGCCTGAACTTGCCGTCTTCGTTACTGGGAAGCAAGCCCCATTCGTTGTCACTCAAGGCAGCATTCTCAGCAATCGGTCCCATCGCCGTCAGCGGTTTCTTCTCTGCATCTGTCACTACGATGCTGTCAACCTGAATCTCAATACCATTACTCTTATCCGAAACAATCAGATAATCCTTATCCGGATCATAATTCTTCGCATATGGATTCACCTGCAACGTGAACTTAAGCAGGTTCGTATCCTCCACTTGCTCTGCCTGCTTGGTCAGCCGGGCCGGAATATACTGAACGGTCTCATCCGCTGACCAATGCGGTCTATTTCGGTCTTTGATCTCAGCATGGTTCATAACCGGGATACTCTCTTCGGTGAGGGCATGTTCCTCAAGCCACTTATCAGTAGCTCTTAACTTGTAGGTAAAGGAAATCTGCGTCATAATATCATCTCCGAAGTAGTTGAACAACTCCATATCGCCCGACTCCCTCTTGCCCCAGACACCCGCCAAAGGCAAACTGATATTACCATCGCTGTCTAGCACTCCCTGCTGCCCAGTAGCCATCTCAATATTCGTCAGGTCGTCCCATATAAACTCCTCGCCGTACTTACTGCGTGTAGTCACATACAGACTGCCTTCCACATACTTCCAACCTTCTGGCAGTTTGTCATAGAAAACCGCCTGCATGGTTCCCTTATAATGTTCGCTTCCCCACACACCTAATCGTTTATTAGTACTATAAACATCGTCCTTTATGTCATTAAAATATTTCTGTACAGTTTTGTCCGTAGTATTCAAAGACACTGTATACTCAATGGTATTGGTATTCGGATCCAGCTTACCGGTCTTGTTCATTTTTTCAGCGTTATTAAAGAACACCGAAAAGCCGGGACAATAACCGCCAAAGCGGAGAAAGACATTGTTCGTGATCCCCGCCAGCAGGATCTGAGCCGGCGTCAAATTCAAGGTCTCGCTCCCATTAATGTCATCAAGCGTTATCTCTTCTTCGCCGGACATATCCAGATCGTATTCCGTAATGATCAGCCGGTCTGTTTCATTGTTCCACTCGCCCCACTCCCACGGATTCCATTCACCATTATTACCATGATAACCGAAAGTGATAAACAGGGTCCTACCACTAAGATAAAAAACATACTGATCCTCACTGGCAGGATCATACTTTGAAGTATCAGAAACATTATAGCCAGTCAGCTCCTTCGCATTTTCTCGGAGTTTGTCCATATCCTGAATCTTTTGTGCGCTGCCTGTCTCATCATCCCATCCCTCGAACCATCGGGGCACATCTATAGCACTGACTTTCAGATTCTTGACCAGACCATTCTCCTTAAACTCAGGGATATACCAGCGTTCCCCATTGTATTCCACATACATATCGTCGTAAATATAGAGAGGCTTCCATTCGCCCTTCGGAACCACCGTATAAAGGGTATAGTGCAGAGTTTTGTCGGCCTCGCTGTAATCCTGGGCTTTGCATACTACGCCGTGTCCGGAAGGTGTCACGTATATCTCAACATTACTGTTGCGCTTTTCTTCAACAGGAGAATCGATGGTCCCACCCGGATTACCAGGATCATCCACCGGCATGTGGCCGGTAACCGTGACTTCATTCAACACATTGCCCCAGAATACATCCGTGGCGCCTTCAACATATTGCACGTCATAGTTATAGGTAACATATAGCTCCTCGTCCACTGTCAAGGGGTCATAATCGCCTACAAGTTTGATCTCAAAAGCCAGGTCGCCTGGATGATCAGGATTGGCTTTTTTCTTCTCCCAAACATAATCCTGCGGAGACGACAATGGGACTTCCGTTCCATCGGCTCTCTTTACCTTGACTTCCGTGATCGTTGCCTCGTTCAGTTTGAACGATTCGGTCTGCGGAGGAGTGAGCACATCCGTAACAACCGTGTCATGAAGCTCGCCATATTCCACAGTGGTCCTCACTGTGTACTCCAGTGTTCCGCCTTTTTTTTCCGGGTTTTCCGTATATTTTCCATCTTTCTCTACGTCGATGATCGGCTGATTCACCACCTCAAACGTAAATTCCTGGCCAGCGCTGTCAAAGTGAACCTTGCCGTCGCTGCCGGCAGGAACTGCCTCGACCGTACCGCTCATGAAAAAGGACAGAGTGAAATCATAGGAGCCGGCTATTTTCTCTTTACCATAGTCGTTAAGCACTATTGTCAGAAGTCCGTTCTCGTCAACAGAATATGTGCCGATCGGCTCCGTATCTCCCTCAATCCATAATTCCTCGCCGTACTGCGCATCAATCTTGAAAATACTTGGGAGCTGATAGGTCAGCGTATCGGACTCGGTATCAAACTGACCATACTGAGAGCCTTTCTCACTAAAGTGCAGTTCGATATTGTAATTCTTCCCCACATACAATGTCCCGCTAATACCATTCCCCTCATCATCGGTAATCGTAACGCTGTCAAGGAGAGATTCTATATCCCTCTTATACTGTGAATCTTTTGTGTGTTCCAGATCCTTAAGGGCAATCTCGAATAAGGCCGCATTCGGCAGTGAATTCTCAGACGGCATATCTGCTGTCGGCTGCGTCGCTGTATGTGGTGTCGCTGTATGTGGCGTCGCTGTCGGCGGATCCGATTCTGACGGCGCCACTGTCGGCGGATCTAAGGGAGCCGCGGCAAACTGCATTCCCATAACGACTTTCGTACTTTCGTACTTTCCAATCGTCAGTTTAAAGCGCAGACTTTCGCCTTCATTATTAACAAACAGTATAACTGCCTTTCCAGACAGCTTTCCGTCAGAGGATTCTTCAGCACCTGGCCTGTAATACACCAGCATATCCGTATTATAGTCTGAATTAACTTTCTCTCCGGATATGGAAAGCGGATACAGCGTCACATCATCTCCTATGGCGCTGTCTGTAGTTATACAATACTGTTCCCTCAAATCACCCAATGTAACCCCTGTACCGGTTATAGTTCCGTCCTCGCTTTTGAGCGCTTCGATAGCTTCAGCAAGCGCGGAGGGATCCAGTATATAGTCCACTTCCGCGATATTGCCGGTTTCGTCACCTTCTGGGCCAGTCGCATACGCCGTCCCGGCGCCGGCAAGGATATTCACCGCTACCATGGCCACAGCCAACATAAACGCCAGGCCCCTGCGGCATTCTTTTGCATGCTTCCATTCCCACATACTCTTCATGGTATACTCTCCTCTCCCTTAATGTCGTACAAAGCTCCCCCAAGCTCTCCCCCGTAACGCCATTCTCCTATGATTCCCCACGCGGACGGTCCACGCTTGCGCGCGTCCCGCCACAGCTCCGGTTCCGGACGGCGGACGCAGCCGCCGCGGCCGGATACGTACTTTGGTTGTCAGCCTGCCGCCAGCTGTCCGCTCAGCGCCTTGCCGGACGCTTCCTGCCGTTTTCTGGTAGCAGAAAAACGAACAGGTACCCTCATCGCGGACCGGTCGAGACCGGAACGGATGAGAGAAATCAGCTCCAACCCACTGCGGAAGTAAGACCGCTGGCCGTTCCAGCGCACTTCGCCCTGCCAGCTCGTATTCTGCCGGCAGATCACGTGGATCAGAAATGATTCTGTCCGTCTTTCATTGATATTCTGATATTGCAGTCCGGGCGCTGCATCCGCGGCTTTCGTGCCCGCGGCGTCCGCCCTGTCCAGGTAAGAAGGCCCATCCTGATCAAAGGTCCGCAGTTCTACGGCCCCGGATTGAGATCCTTCTCGGTTCAGCCATTCATTGATCATAAGGATCGCCTGATCGATCCCTGTAAAACGCACCGCTTTTTCACAATCATATATACGCAACATTCCGGCGACGCTTCCGTCTCCTCTGTATCCAACCTGAAGAAGAAACATCTGCGATGCTCTCGGTTCAGTCCCCCCCGACCTATCCCGTTGCATAGACATGTTTTTTTCCCTTCCTGTTAATATATATTATTATTTAATTGTATGCCGTTTTTATCGATACGTGTTTTCAGGCGCTTTCCCGCTGTGCTGTGCTTGCGACTCCCTCCTCTTCCTTTAACGACGCCAGTCCGCGGCAGATCAGGTCGCGGATCATGTCGTTCTGTGTGCCCTTGTAGTACTTCTCCTTCTTCAGCATATCCAGGTCGGCTTCCATACTCTGGGTAATGGAAATCGTAAACCGTTTCAACTCTGTTGCCATAAGTTCACCTCCCAGGCTACTCGGTATCTGGTTCACTGAACCTTGTAACTTAATTATAGTGGTTCACTGGTTCACTGTCAATAGTTTTTTCGGATTTTGGCAACAGATCGACGGCGTTATGTCGACCCACAGAGACCGGAAATGGTCAACCAAACGACGCAGAATCGCCACTGATTGACTCTTTACATCTCTGGTTCACTGGTGTATAATCGTTTAGGGGTGATAAATATGGCAACAGACAGACCTCGCTACACGGTATCCGTAGATAATGAATTGTTTCAGCAGATTGAAGATTTCCGGTTTGAACACCGCTATCAGACGCGCTCGGAGGCGACGGTAGAACTGATCCGGCTGGGACTTGAACAGCTTAAGAAGGAACAGGTGTTCTTAAACAAAGCCGCGTCGGAGGAAGAGAAGAACGTCTAGGGAAGAATTTCATTTTTCTGACAAGAACAGACTGACTCATATGGCCGAATGATACGCCAATAGGCGGCGGGATGATCCCGCCGCCTATTTTTTCATCTGTATGTCTGTATGATTCGCTGTGCGAATTACTGTGCCAGATGTGTGGTCAGGCCCTCGTTGTACAGCTCCATTCTGTCGTCGATGACATCCTGGTAGCCGGCGTCCAGGTATTCCTGAGCGTACTGGTCATACAGCGCGTCGAACTCGTCCGGAGAAGCCTGGACCAGCTTGTCGCGGTACTCCACGTACTTGGCCTGCAGCTCGGTGCCGTACTCGGTCGCGCCCTCAACAGCGCCGCCGAACATACAGTCGGTCACGGCCCAGCCCTTCTTGGCCGCTTCCTGCTTGTTGTGGTAGTTCTCGATCAGAGCGTCTGAGAAGTCCACCGGCAGACCCTGCGGAGAAGTGGTCTTGATGCTGTCCTCAGCCGTTCCGTATACACGGGAGGCTACGATCACGCACCAGTAGTCCACGCTGTTGTTGTAGCCCTGCTTGTACTCGCTGGGCTGATCGCCGTAAGGTACGGAGGTCGGAACGCCGTCCACCATGTTGTAGGTCTCGCCCTCGATGCCCCACTGCATCGTGAACAGGTTCTCCGGCTGGATCATCCACTCCATGTACATCTGAGCGGCCTTGATCTCATCCTCAGTCGCCTGAGAGGAGAAGCCGATGATCATACCGAAGGGGTTATCGGAACGGTAAGCCGGAACCGTACCGGCCTCGGTGTCCTCGGTCAGAGACTGTACCTCGACAGCCAGCTCGGCGTCGGGATTGATCTCATAGAAGGACTCCAGCCAGTCCATGCTCGCGGAAATGTATCCGCCGTACCTATAGGACTTGCCGTTGATGAAGTTGGCCTTCGCGGTCTCGGTGTCGATGGTGTAGTACTCCGGATCGGTGATGCCCAGGTTGTACTCCTCGTTGGCAAACTTCAGAAGCTTCTTATTCGCTTCATAGCCCAGGGACGGGATGTTGTAGTCGCCGTACTTCACCCAGTCTTCCTCGTTCAGCGGGAAGGTTCTGTAAGCGTAGTTCTGGTCTGCGCCCTGGCCGGACAGGATCATGCTGCCGCCGCCGGGATGCTCGGACAGGCCGGCGTCCATGATCTTCTGCATCGCGTCCAGATACTCGGCGCGGGTCGCCGGAATGTGGTCATAGCCGACTTCTCTCAGCCAGTCCATACGCACCCAGTTTACATAGGTGTAAGGCGTGTTGTAGTAGGGTCTCTCGGACAGTGCGAATACGTTCTCGCCGTTTAAGGCAATGTACTGGGTCAGGCCCAGCTCTTCCATCTTGCCGTAGTAGGTGGGAGCGATCTGCGCGAACTCATCCACATCGTACTCGGTCAGATAGCCGTCCACCGCCCAGGTGGCGACCTTGTCGAAGTCGTACTCCATCAGGATCGTCGGAAGATCCTGGGAGGAAGCCAGCAGCGCGTACTGGGTCATAACGTCGGAACGGGGGATCGGAGCGAACTGCACGGTGATGTTGTACTTGTCGCCGAAGTTCTCCTGGATCCACTGGGTCCAATAGTTGTTGGTCACATCCGGAACGCCTTCCTGTCCTCTGTCGTAGACAGGGATGGTGATGGTCACGTTCTCTGCGAACGGCTCCCAGCTGGCCATACCGGCTTCGCCGGACGCCGCCGAATCATCAGCCGCCGCTGTCGTCTCTTCCGTGTCAGCCGCTGCCGCCGTCGTCTCTTCTTCGTCAGCCGCCGCTGCTGTCGTACCGGCAGCCGCCGTCGTGGTAGAGGCGCTTCCGGAGCCGCCGCCGCAGCCGGCCAGCAGGCTTGCTGCCATAACACCTGTCAGAACGATGGCGCCAAGCCTCTGAAGATTGGTTTTCTTCATAATGATTACCCTCCTTGATTAAAGATAGAAATTCTTTATAGCACCGGCTCGCGCCGGATCGCTATCTCTTGTATCACGCCGCGCCCCCGGACGCGGCGCCCGCCGGACCTCTCATCCGGCCGCCGTCTGCGCGCCGCCGCGCGCAGGCTTACGCCGTTATCCCTTGACCGCGCCTACCATAACGCCCTTGACGAAGTACTTCTGAAGGAACGGGTAGATGCAGATGATCGGGATCGTAACGAACATGATCGCCGCTGCCTGCAGCACCTCGGGAGTGCTGGTGACGGCCGCCGCCTCGGAAAGAGTGGCCGTCTGCGCCTCGGATGCGGATGCAACCATCTGGTACAGCTTGTACTGCACCATCTTCAGCGCGTCGGAGCGGATGTAGTAGATATTGTCCGCGTATGCGTTCCAGCGGCCGACCGCGTAGAACAGGGACAGCGTCGCCATGATCGGCTTGGACAGCGGGATCACGATCTGTCCGAGGATCTGGAAGTTGCTGGCGCCGTCCAAAAACGCCGACTCCTCAAGGCTGTCCGGGATGCTGGTGATGAAGTAGTTCTTCATGATCATCATGTTGTACGGCGAGTAGATCAGCGGCAGGATCAGCACCCACATGTTGTCGATCAGATGCAGATCGTTGAACAGCAGGTAGGTGGGGATCAGGCTGGCGCCGAAGTACATGGGCACCATCAGGATAAAGGTGAAAAACCCTCTTCCCTTCAGCCTCTTCTTGGACAGCGGATACGCCGCGCAGGTACAGGCGACCATGCCCAGCACCGTGAACAGCAGGGTGACGAACACGCTGTACAGGAACGATGTAACCAGGGACCCGTCCTTGAAGATGGACTTATATGCGTCGAAATTAATGTCCTTCGGCCAGAAGGAGACGGACTTGGCCATAACCGCGGCGTTGCCGGATATGGACTTGGCCGCCAGGTGAAGGAACGGAAGGATACAGGTCAGACACAGGATCGCGATGAACAGCATCATCAGCGCGTCGCTGATCCGGAACCTGCTGATGGCGCGGCTGCCGTCCGATTCGGTCTGCGCGTCGCGGGCGATTTCTTCTTTTTTCCTTGCCATGATCTTCACCTCCTACAGTAATCCGTCTTCGCCAAGCTTCTTGGCGATACGGTCAGCGAGAAGCACCAGGACCAGGCCCACCAGGGACTGGAATACGCCGACGACCGTAGCCATGCTGTATTTGCCGCCCGAAAGACCTTTTTCATAGATATAAACCGCCAGCTGATACTGGAAGTCGCGGACGTTGGAGTTGCCAAACACGCTTAAGCGCTCGTAGTTGCTGCCCATGATACGTCCGAGGTTCATGATCAGCATGGTAACGACCGTACCGCGGATGCTGGGAAGCGTGATGTTCCACATTCTCTGCCAGCGGTTGGCGCCGTCGATCATCGCGGCCTCATACAGATCGCCGCTGACGCTGGTAATGGCGGCCAGGTAAATGATGGTGCCCCAGCCCATGCCCTGCCATACGCCGATCATCAGGTAGGTAACGGCCCAGTGCCATTTCTCCGTCAGGAACGGGATACCGTCCTTGATCAGTCCCAGATTCATCAGGATGATGTTGACCAGACCCGTGCTGGGACGGAACATTGTATACGCCACGCTTCCGATGATGGCCCAGGAAAGGAAATGGGGCAGATACAGGATCGTCTGCGATACTCTCTTAAACATCACATACCGCAGCTCGTTCAGCATCAGCGCCAGAATGATCGGCATCGGGAATCCGACGAGCAGATCCAGGATGTTGAATACCAGCGAGCTCCCCAGCGCCCGGTGGAAGTCCTTATCCTTGAACACCTTGACAAAGGTCTCCAGGCCGACCCACTTGCTGCCTTCAAAGCCCCTGGCCGGCTTGTAATCCATGAACATCATCCGCATGCCCGGATATGCCGCATAGTTGAATACGACGACCAGCACGACCGGCACGATGAGCAGCAGATACAGCTGCCAGTCTCTCTTGAGCGCCGCGCCCCAGGATGTCTTCGTCTTATACTGCGGCGTGGCAGAACTGCTTTTCTTCGCCATGAAAACTTACCTCCTATCTCACAATCTCCTGATGGCCATTTCAGATAATATTATTATCGTACATATTGACATCTATTTCTAATCAGTTACTGGTATAAACTGTGCAAAAACGAACATTTATGCCCCGTCGACAGCATAATTTACAAAACAGTCCGGTAAATAAGCCGTTCCATTCGCCAGTCCTTCCATAAAAACAGGGGATGATTTCGTCATATAGCATGAATCGCTTCAAGAAATGCGTTGAAAAATGCACATTTTTATTGTAAGATGGGGAGAGAACAACAAGGGGAGGTTCCATATGGCCAAAAACAAACCTGTTGTAACCGAATACCGGAATTACTACCTTCCTCCGTCGTTCCCGGTCTTTATGCTCTCCGGCGACTACTGGAGAATTTCCGACGTGATCAGTCCGCGGCTTCATTTCCACAACTGTCTGGAGATCGGGATCTGCCACGCGGAGGACGGTTTCATGACGTTCTACGGACATAAGGCCCCGTTTCGGGCAGGCGACGTGACCGTGGTTCCCCGGAACGTCCCCCACACCACCTATTCCACGGAAGGGAAGGCCAGCCTCTGGTCCTATCTGATGATCGACCCCAAGGATCTGTTCCGGGATATGCTGCCCGCGACCTGGCGGAATTACGACCTTCTGAGCTACGATTTCCGGAACTTCCGGTACATCCTGAGCCGGGAGGAATACCCTTCCGTCTATCAGCTGGCCATGATGGTCATCGACGAGATGAAGGCGCAGCGGCCCGGTTACCAGCTGGTCGTCCGCGGCCTTCTGTTCTCCCTTTACGTCGAGATCTACCGGATCGAGAGCGAGGAGACGCCGGATTCCTTCGGTCAGAACGCATCCGCCCCCCCGCATCCGACCGGGATCATGCCGGCGCTGGACTATATCGAGAACAATTACATGCAGCAGTTCTCCATCGGGGATCTGACCGAGCTGTGCCACTGGAGCCCCACCCATTTCCGGCGGATCTTCCACGAAATGATGGGCATCTCGCCTCTCGATTATCTGAACAATACGAGGATCATGAAATCCTGCACCCTCCTGTGCAGCTCCTCGAAATCGATCCTGGAGATATCGGGCATGGTCGGCTTCCAGTCCGTCTCCAGCTATAACCGCCATTTCGCCGAGATCATGCAGGTCTCCCCCAGGGAGTACCGCCGGCATTCCGCGGAAGAGAACGAATTCGCCGAGAACCTGTCCGTTCTCCAGTACTCCGGCTGGATGTACCCGGAGAAAAACCCCGGCCCCGCGGGCGCGGCGCCGGATGATCCTTCGACCCGATAGCAAAGCGGAGCAGAAGGCGCCTGCCGCGCTTTCTGCTCCGCATATCGTTCTTATCATTCATAAACCGGTTCCATTCGCCGGATCTTAGCTTGCCTCTTCATTCAGGAAATCAAACTGCGAGATATACAGGTCGTAATACGCCCCCCGCTTCGCCAGCAGCTCCTCATGCGTTCCTCTCTCCAGGATCCCGCCGTCGTCCACATACATGATGCAGTCCGCGTTCTTGATCGTGGACAGCCTGTGCGCGATAATGAACGAGGTCCGCCCTTTCAGCAGCTCCGCCAGGCCCTTCTGAAGCAGCAGCTCCGTCTCCGTGTCGATGCTGGAGGTCGCCTCGTCCAGGATCAGGATCTTCGGATCCGCCAGCAGCGCACGCGCGAAGGAGATCAGCTGCCTCTGTCCTGCCGAAAGCCGGCTTCCTCTCTCATTCACGGCCGTATCGTACCCATTCTCCATCTGCATGATGAAATCGTGCGCCTGAACCGTCTTCGCGGCCGCGATCACCTGCTCGTCCGTCGCCGTCTGGTTGCCGTAGCGGATGTTGTCCATGATCGTTCCCGCGAAAATGAAGCTGTCCTGCATCATCACGCCCATCTGCGTCCGCAGCGAACGGATCGTCACCTTCGAGATATCCACCCCGTCGATCAGGATCTGGCCCGAATCCACATTATAGAAGCGGCTCAGAAGGTTCACGATCGTCGACTTTCCGGCGCCGGTAGGTCCGACGATGGCGTACGTCTCGCCCTGGTTCACCCTGAAATTGATCTTATGCAGGATCTCGTGCCCCGCGTCATAGCTGAAGCTCACATCCCTGAATTCCACGTCGCCGTGGATCGTCGGCATCTCCGTGGCTCCCGGCGCGTCCTTCACCAGCACCGGCTCGTCGATGGTCTCGAAGATCCTCTCCAGATAGGAGATCGCGGTCAGCAGGTTATTATAGAAGCCGGCCAGCGTATTGATCGGCGCCCAGAACCGTCCGATATAGGAGGTGAACAGGATCAGCGTACCGGTCGTCAGCGAGTGCTCCGGCCCGATGATCCACTGGATGCCCAGCATATAGATGAACGCCGTGGTAAACGCAGAAATGATATCCACGCTGGGGCCCATCGCGAAGTTGAACATCACGGCGTGCATCCACGCCTTGCGGTAGCTTCCGCTTAAGCGGTTGAAGATGCCCGTATTCTCCCGCTCGCGGACGAAGGACTGGGTCACCCGGATGCCGTTGATGCTCTCGGCGATGTAGGCGTTCAGATTCGACTGCTTGTTGGACTGGATCTGCCAGGCTCTCCGCTGTCTGCGCTTGATGAAAATGATCACGCCCGCCAGCACGGGAAGACCGCACATACAGATCCCGGTCAGCCGGATGTCGTTGATCAGCATGAAGGCTACGATGAAGATCAGGTTGCACAGATCCGTGATCGTATTGACGATACCGTTGCTTAACAGATCGCTTAAGTTGTTCACGTAGTTGACCACGCGGACCTGGATCTTGCCGTGGGGCCGGTCGTCATAGTAGGAGAACGGCAGCTCCTGCAGGTGGCAGAAGATGTCGGAACGGATCGTATGAATGATGTTCTGACCGATGACGCTCATGGCGCGCACCTTGAGCCTCGTGCAGGTCGAGGAATAGACGGCGATCAGCAGGGTGAGAACGCTCACCAGAATGATGCCGTTCATATTCTTGTCCGGAATATACACGTCCATGATCTGCTTTAAGAACATGGGGATCACCATGGTCAGGGCGCTGCCGCTCAGCATCATGAAGATGACGGCGGTCATCCTGCCCGAATAGGGCTTTATGTACTGCAAAAGCCGCTTCAGCTGCGCCACGTTAAAGCCAGTCTCCAGGGTCTCGTCCACATCGTACCGGTTTCGTGCCATTTACGCCACCCCCATTCTCTTCGCCCGCCGGTTCTTCCGTCCCGACCGTTCCTTCAGAAGGTCATAGGGGATCTCCCCGTACTGGTTGCGGAAGGCTTCGGCGTAGTAGCCGTTCTGCTTCAGAAGCTCGTCGTGGGTGCCCCGCTCGATGATGCGGCCCTGATCCATGACCAGGATCATATCCGCGTCCTTGATGGACGA